>JAEZZB010000077.1 GCA_023442495.1 Bacillota bacterium | reverse complement strand
TAATTTAGGTGAAGCGATAGACGGATGTGTTGCATATATTGATAATCCTGAAATTAATGTTGAAGGACTTATGAAATATATTAAAGGTCCAGATTTTCCAACTGGTGCAAATATTATGGGAAAAAAGGAAATTATTGAAGCCTACAAAACCGGTCGTGGATAGATAAAGGTTAGAGCTGAAGCTAATATTGAAGAATATAAATCAAAACATAGAATTATAGTTTCAGAAATTCCTTATCAGGTAAATAGAGCAAGACTTATTATGAAAATTGCTGAACTTGTAAGAGAGAAAAAAATCGAAGGAATTTCAGATATTAGAGATGAATCAAACAGAAATGGTATGCGTATAGTTATTGAAACTAAAAGAGATGCAAATCCTAATGTAGTTTTAAATAATCTATACAAACAAACGCAATTAACTACAACATTTGGTATTATCAACTTAGCTTTAGTTGATGGTATTCCAAAAGTACTACCATTAAAAGATTTAATTCATTACTATATAGAACATCAAAAAGATGTAGTTACACGAAGAACTAGATTTGATTTAGAAAAAGCAGAAGCTAGAGCACATATTGTAGAAGGTTTAAGAATTGCTTATGACAATATTGATGAAATAGTAAAAATTATTCGTTCAAATTATGATGACGAAGAAATAAAAAAAGAATTTACAAAAAGATTCGGCTTAACTGATATACAAGGTCAAGCAATACTTGATATGCAATTGAAAAGACTTAATGGTCTTAATGTTGAAAAGCTTGAAGAAGAATACAAACAACTTATTGAAACTATTAAGAAATTAAAAGCTATTTTAGCTGATGAGAAACTTTTAATGGGCATTATTAAAGATGAATTGACTGAAATCAAAGAAAAATATGGAGATGATAGAAGAACTAAGATAAGACCGGCAATTGATGATATTGAAGATGAAGATTTAATTGAGGAAGAAGAAGTTATTATCACTCTTACAAATCAAGGCTATATTAAGAGAATTCCAGCAGATACATACAAAGTTCAAAATAGAGGTGGTAAGGGTGTAGTTGGAATGGCAACAAAAGATGATGATTTCGTTCAAGATTTATTTTTAACATCTACACATGATAATATTCTATTTTTTACAAATAAAGGTAGAGTATATATGAAGAAAGCATATGAAATTAAAGATGCTAAGAGACAATCAAAAGGTCAAGCAATAATTAATTTACTACCATTACAAGCTGATGAAAAAGTTACACAAGTACTTCCAATCAATATAAATGAAAATGAACAATTTATTGTATTTGCAACAAAAGAAGGAAAGATTAAGAAAACTAGTATAGATGAATTTACAAATATTAGAACTTCAGGAATAATTGCTTTAACATTGAATGAAGATGATGAACTGATAGCTGCTAGAGTAGTTGAAGAAGGTAATGAAGCTGTGATTGTAACAGCTGAAGGACAGTCTATCATATTTAAGATTGAAGATGTAAGAAGTATGGGTAGAAATGCAGCTGGTGTAAAATCTATTACATTAAATAAAGATGATTTTGTTGTTGATTTAAGTATACTAGATGAAAATGAATATCTATTTACTGTAACTGAAAATGGCTTTGGAAAGAAAACTTTATTAAAACATTATAATGTTCAAAAAAGAGGTGGTAAAGGTGTAAAAACCTATAAAATCACAAAGAAAACAGGAAAAATCGTAGCAACTAAATTAGTTAATATGGATGATGAAATAATTTTAGTTTCAGCTAAAGGAGATATCATAAGATTATTAGTAAAAGATATTTCTACATTAGGTAGACATACTCAGGGAGTAATCTTAAAGAAAGTTAAAAAAGATGATGAAAAAATTGTAGCATGTGCTAAATACATTACAGACATGGAATAGGAGTTTATATGACTTTCAGTGTAAATTATAATGAAGACGAGAATTTAATAGTTGAATTACGTGGTGATTTAGATATTAATGTAGTTGATGATTTTAAAGATGATATTTTAAATAAAATTGATGGCTCAAAAGATATAATTTTAGATCTTAAAGAACTAGATTATATTGATTCTACAGGACTTGGAGTTATAATGACTGTCTATAAAGAGGCATTGGATAAGGGAAGAAATTTGAGAGTTAAAAATGCAAAAAGAAATATCTATAAATTATTTAAAATAACAGAGCTTGATGAAATCTTAGGTATGGAGGAATAATGGATACTATTAAATTTACTATACCGAGTAATCCAAGATATCTACAAATGTTGAGATTATCATCTGCATCTATTGCAAACTCTATGGGTTTTGATATTGAAGCTATTGAAGATATAAAAGTTATAGTTTCAGAATTATTCACATATTTACTTTCTGATGTAGATGAAATAAAGGTTGATTTTGTTCTTCATGATACTAAATTGAACATCGTATTTTATAGACATATGGTACAAAAAGAAGGCTTGAATGAGGCACAATTTGAACTGAAAAAGCAAATACTTATGGCACTTTCTGATGATATTGTATTAGAAGATGAAAGAGTAGTTGTAAGTGTCTATTTATAAAATTTAAGGTTAACTATGGATAAAGAAAAAGAAAATAACCAAATTAAATATTACGCTGAATTTAAAAGGCTCGAGCTTTTACGAAATGAAGAAGAAAGACTTGAAAAAGAAAAATTTCATAATAATGAAGAAATACAGAAAGTAAAGAGAGAAATAAAGCAAGTCAGAAATTTTTTGATTGAAGAAAATCTCTATATAGCAGAAATTTTTGCCAAAAAGTATTCGAATCGCGGAATAGAATACGATGATCTATATCAAATCGCTTCTCTTGGTCTGATACTTGCAATTGATAGATTTAATACCGATAGAGGTTTTGAATTTTCATCATTTGCAACGCCGACAATTACCGGTGAAATCAAAAGATATTTTAGAGATAAGGGTTGGGTAATCAGAGTGCCGAGAAGAATTCAAGAGCTTTCTAAACGCATAAACAATGCTAAAAATGTTTTAACTCAAAGACTTCAGAGAAATCCTTCGGTAGACGAAATAGCAAAACTTTTAGATGTTTCGTCCGAAGATATTATTGAATCAATGGAGGCTTCACAAGTATATTCTCCTCAATCAATTGAGAAAAATCTAGATGCCTCAACCGAAGATAGAGAATTCAGTTTTTCAGATCTTTTAGGTGAGGAAGATAAAAATTACACTCGTATTGAAAACATGTATTTTATTGAAGAGGCAATGAAAAATTTTACTGAAGTCGAAAGAAAAATAGTTGTGTATCGTTATTTTGATAGAATGACGCAAGTAGAAATAGCTGAAAAGTTGGAAATAAGTCAGATGACGGTTTCGAGAATTGAAAAGAGGATATTAAAGAAATTTAGAAAATTCTTGGATATGGGGTAATTTTGGATTAAAATATTAAATGAAAGTCTGATATCAGCACATAAACTGATATACGGATTTTTGTAGTTTTCATTTTGATTATATATACAAGTATGCAATTCATAAAAGTGTAAAAATGAGTGTAAATTGATTTTTAATTTACACTCATTTTAATTTTAGAAGTATGTATATGATAAAAATTCATAACTAGGTTTTAATATAGAATTTGTATGTTTTAAACATATATTATTAATTACAAACCGCAATTCAATAGCAAATTTTAACTTCTAAATCATGCATTTAACAATATACTCTAATATAAAATTGGTCAATTTCCTTACAAGGTATTCAAAATATTTTTTAATCTCTATATTTATTAGAAAGTACGGCTTCAGCTATTGAACTTAATCCAGTAAATAAAAGTGCCGAAATTGGCCAAATAATCCAAGATATATTCCACTTTTCCGTTATAAAGCTATATCCTAAATATATAGCTATAGTCAGTACCCAATAAACTGAAGAAAATGTATGTAATCTCTTTTTCAAAATTTTATTTTTAACTTCAAATTCGTCTTTTTGTAATAATTTCTCATACGCTTTTTTATATATACTTGTCTTAACTAAAAGAAAGACGCCAACTGCAACTATAAGTAGCAATGCAGCTACCGCGAACGATATATAATATTTTTTATCTGTATTGACTAAAATTAAGGATACTGTAATCAATGGAATTGCTGAAAGTATTAATAATACAATGCCTAAGCCGAATTCTCTGTAATGTTTTGGTAAATATTCTTCTAATTCTTTTTCAAGTATTCCTTCTACACCATACGATAATTTGAAATATTCGCTTTCTAAATATTTATATTTGTATGTTTTAGCAGAAGCTGTAATTAAAATTAATACTCCTATTGCTACTAGTGATAATAATATTCCTATTCCCAATGCTATAGCTACTTCTCGTTTTACATATTTTTCAGGTAATTCAGAAAGACCGATTAAGGCATTAAGAGGAGCACTAGAAAATATGAAAAGAAAAATACTAAAAGCGATTTTTATCATAGATTCTTTTGTGATATTTATAAAATTTCTAGCTTCTTCTAAACTAATTTCTTTTATATTTTTTTCAGAATCTAAATTTGCAACTATTTCAGATGGTAATTCTTCTATTTCATCGATTAAAAGATAATCCGTACTAATTCCAAATATTTTACTTAATTCTACTATTTTATCCATAGACGGGATTGTATTTCCACTTTCCCATTTGGAAATAGATTGTCTGCTCACATTCAATTTTTCTGCTAACTGCTCCTGTGATAATCCAGTTGTATTTCTTAAATTGTATATTTTATCTCCTAAAATCATTTTTTACCTCTTTCAAATATATATTTTGTTAACTATATATTATAAAAATTAATGGTTGCTTACTACCAATTTTACTTGAAATTTAATATAAAATCTGTTAACTAGGGGTTGCAATTTAGTAAATACCTATATTTGTATAGTAAAGTTATTTCTTTTATAAAAAAATAATATAATTTTGATTAATTAATTATAACACAATAATATTAAATGAATACATGTATAAGTATAAAAAAACAACAAAACAAAAGCATAATTATTAAAATGTTGCAATTTATATAAATAAGGAGTAGAATATGTAAAAGGAGAGAATTATGAAAATAGATAAAGTGTTTTTAAACAAAATGAAACAAGATTTTAATAAAGATAGAGCTTTTAGAGTTGCTCAAAGAGCAGCTTCAAGCAATGGCATTATAGAAGCGAGTTTGGATAAGAAAATTACTGATTCTAATAGATTTACATTTAACGTTGATTTAACCGAAACCAAGATTAGAAATCAAAAACAATCAGGTAGATGCTGGATTTTTGCAGCAATGAATGTAATGGAATATAAATTAGCTCAAAAATTTAACTTAAAAGAGTTTGAATTATCTCAAAATTATATTTATTTCCACGATAAATTGGAAAGATGTAATTATTTCTTCAATTCAATTAAAGAAACTTTTGAAGAAGACGAAGATTCAAGAATACTTTCATTTTTACTATCTATGCCAATGAATGATGGTGGACAATGGGATATGATTAAAAATATTATTAATAAATATGGTATTGTGCCAAATTACGAAATGCCAGACACAAAAAATTCACTTCAATCAGCACCAATGAATAACTATCTAACAAAAATTTTAAGAATGTATGCTAAAGATTTAAGAAATGCTCATAAAGATGGTAAGTCAGAAATAGAGTTGAATTCAATGATTGAAGAATATATGAAGAATATTTACAATGTTTTATGTATCGCTCTTGGAACACCACCAGAAACAGTGAATTTTGAAACTAGAGATAAAGATAATAATTTTATATCACATACAAATCTTACACCAATTGAGTTTTTCGAATTAGTGGATATGAATTTGGATGATTATGTTTCATTAATTAATGCACCTACAAAAGATAAGCCATTTTACAAAGCGTATACGGTAGAACATTTAGGAAATGTTTTGGAAGGGGATATTGTAAAATATGTAAATGTAACTATCGAAGATATGAAAACAGCCGTTAAGGCTCAATTAATGTCGGCAGAACCTGTTTGGTTTGGCTGTGATGTAGGACAATTCTTCTCAAGAACGACGGGAAGATTGGATCTTGAAACGGTAAATGTTTTTGACATGCTTAACATCAATTATGATTTTTCAAAGGCTGAGAGACTTGATTATAAAGAATCATTGATGACGCATGCAATGGTATTTATGGGACTTAATGAAGAAGGTGGTAAGATAAACAGATACAAGGTTGAAAATACGTGGGGGTCTGAAACAGGTATCAATGGTTATCTTGTAATGAGTGATGAATGGTTTAACGAATATATGTATCAAGTTTTAATAAATAAGAAGTATCTAAATGAAACAATACTCAATGCTTACGATAGTGAGCCAATAGTGTTAAGACCATGGGATCCAATGGGATCATTAGCTTAGTATAAAGACTAGAGTGTTAACACACTTTAGTCTATTTTTATAGGAGAAATTTATGAAAAGAAATTTAACTAGAAGAGAATTTATAAGTATAGCATTACTTTTATTTTCCATGTTTTTTGGTTCGGGAAATTTAATATTTCCTCCAATGCTTGGTCATTTAGCCGGTCCCAATATGTGGAAAGCACTTTTCGGATTTACACTTACAGCCATCATATTTCCTATTCTCGGAATTATAGCGGTAATCAAAGCCGATGGACCGACGAAATTATCGAGAAGAGTGGGTCCTTTATTTGCCATTATTTATCCAATTCTCATTTATCTTTCAGTTGGACCGGGAATTGCTATTCCAAGAAATGCGAGCCTAGCTTTTGAAATGTCTCTCGGACAATATTTTCAAGACAATCCAAATATTAAATTATGGCTTTTGGTATACACGGTCGTATTTTTTGCGGTAGCTTTATTTTTAAGTCTACAACCAAGTAAACTTGTCGATAGACTAGGAAAAGCACTGACTCCAATATTACTTATTTTAATTGTTTTATTATTTTTTGGTGCAGTTTTTAGAATACCGATAAATATCGGATCGGTGGATGAGGCCTATCAAAGGCCAATAATCAAAGGTTTTATCGAAGGATATAATACAATGGACGGGCTCGTTTCCATAAATTTTGGTGTCGTAATACTTTTGACCTTTAATAACTATATGATAAATAAAGAATCAGATAAGATTAAGTATACAACTCATGCAAGCCTTATTTCAGGAGGAATTTTATTTACTATTTATGCCATGATTTCATATATCGGTATGATTACGTCGAATTCATATTCAGAAATAAAAAATGGTGGGGAAGTATTATTTAGAGCGACAAATGAAATTTTTGGAGCATTTGGTCTAGTTGTAATCGGTTTTATATTCACTTTAGCCTGTCTAACTACTGCCGTCGGACTTATCACATCTGTTGGACAATATTTTGCCGAAATAACAAAAATAAAATATCCGATATGGGCCATATTTTTTGCATTGATTTCTCTGATACTTGCGAACTTCGGTTTAAATGAAATATTAAAATTTTCAGTACCGGTACTTATAGCATTAAATCCGGTTGCACTTGTAATTATTCTATTATGTTTATTCCAAGATGTATTTAAGTTTAAGAGAATAACATACAAATTCACAATCTATACAACCGCTATCATTTCAATAATTCAAGGTCTAAAAGCCTATGGTATCAAAAGTGACTTTTTAAACGGTATATTCTCACAATTTCCATTCTATAATTACTCTTTGGAATGGGTAGTACCGGCATTTGTAATGATGTTAATTTCATTGATTATCGGTAAGTTTTTTAATACAGAAGAAATTTAACGATAAAATTTTAAATAAAAGCTTTGTCGAGTTTATTGCTTATAGACTCGACAAAGCTTCATTTTATGAGTTGTTTCATATATTTTAATTGTTTGTGTTAATAGTTTGAAAATAAGCCAATACCACCTATTACCATTTCAATAAAATAAGAAATTTTCAAAAAAAGGTGGAATGTACAATTTTTCTCTTTATTAAAAAATTTATAAAAAGAAAAATTGTTTAATTCAAATTACTGAAAATCAATCTTTTTTGAATTTTCTTTCAATTAATTTGTGTATTTCACCTACTACAAATGGTAGAAATGCAAGTGGCAAGATTACTGCCCAATCCATTAATCTAGGCGGAATCAAGTTGAATATATCCGATACTTTAGGAAGATATACTATAGCCAGTGTAAGTAAAAATGAACCTATGAACGCATGTATCAAGCTCCTATTTGAGAATATACCTAATTCAAATACTGTATATCTTTCCGATCTAGAAGAGAACGATCTTAATAATTCGGCAAGTATAAGTGTTAAAAATGCAATTGTCTGTGCTGCCTGTAATTGCATTTTTCCTGTTTCACCTATGTGTAAATAGTTAAGCGAAATGAAAAATGCTCCAAGTGTTGCGACAGTAATAGCGATAGCTTGTACTAGTATATTATCAATAATGGTTTTATCAATAATTTGTTCATTCGTCTTACGAGGGGCTACATTCATAATATGTGGTTCGCCTTTTTCAACTCCTAGAGCTAAAGCAGGAAACGAGTCGGTCACTAAGTTTAACCATAATAGTTGAATGACCGTTAATGGAATTGGAGCTCCAATCACCATGGCGATTAACATAATTAAGACTTCACCAATATTACAAGTTAATAAAAACGATACAAACTTCTTAATATTTGCATAAATAATTCTACCCTCTTCTACAGCATTTACAATAGTTGCAAAATTATCATCTGTAAGTATAACTTCGGCCGTACCTTTTGCAACATCTGTACCAGTAATGCCCATGGCAATACCGATATCTGCTTTTTTGATTGCCGGTGCATCATTTACGCCGTCGCCGGTCATTGCAGTAATTTCACCATTGTTTTTAAGAGCTGTAACTATTTGAACTTTGTTTTCGGGAGAAACTCTTGCAAATATTCTTTTTGTTTTAACTATTTCTCTTATTTGTTCCGGTGTCAAGTTATTTAGTTCTCTTCCCATGATAGCTTGGTCATCACTATCTGCAATACCAAGGTCTTTACCAATTGCAAGGGCTGTTTCTAAATAGTCACCGGTAATCATCAATGGGATTATACCGGCTGATTTACATTCTTTAATAGCTTCTTTTGCCTCAGGTCTTGCCGGATCAATCATACCTGTAAGTCCGATAAATATCATATCCGACTCAACTTTGTCAGTATCATTGTCTTCAGGTAGTTTATCCCAGGTTCTATACGCAAAAGCAAGTACCCTTAGTGCTTGTCTTGCATATTCATTGTTTTTATTTAATAATTCTTGTTTTAATTGATGAGTAAATTCAATAGTTTCTCCATTTAAGATAATCTTTGATGATTTTTCAATCATAATATCAGGAGCACCTTTAGTAAAGGAAACAAATTTATAATCAAAATAGTTTTCATGGAAAGTAGTCATCATTTTTCTTGATGAGTCGAAAGGATATTCTTTAACTCTATTAAATTTCTCATTTAACGCCTTATTAGAAAGATCCGCTTTTTCTGATAATGTAATTAAAGCTCCTTCAGTAGGATCACCGATGATTTCCCATTTATTATTTTCATTTTTTAATTTAGCATCCGAATCGAGAGATGCTGCTGTTATAAGCATTTCTAATTCTTTATTTTCGAAAATATTTACTTTTTGTCCATCTTTTTTGATATCTCCTTTTGGAGAATATCCGACACCTTCTACGTCAAAATGTTGACCGTTCGTGAATATTGTCTTAACAGTCATTTCATTTTGTGTAAGTGTACCCGTTTTATCAGAAGCGATAAAAGTTGTAGTACCCAATGTTTCTACGGCAAGCAATTTCTTTACAATTGCATTTTTCTTAGCCATTCTATTCATACCTATTGAAAGTACGATAGTTACAACGGCTGCAAGTCCTTCCGGAATAGCAGCTACTGCAAGAGATACAGCTGTCATAAGTGAATCGATTATATTCAAGTCTGGTCTTAAAAGTCCTACTATAAATACAATTATTGAAATAGCAATTACTAAATAACCCAATGTTTTAGATAATTTTGCTAGCTTAATTTGTAATGGAGAAGTTTCTTCTTCAGTTGATTGAATATTTGTAGCAATTTTACCAATTTCAGTATTATGGCCTGTAGTAGTTACAATGCCAATTGCTCGACCTCTTGTAATTATTGAAGAAGAGTGAATATAATTTTTTCTATCACCAATTTCAACATCATGTTCAAATTCAATAGATGAATCCTTATCTACGGGAACGGATTCACCCGTTAATGAAGATTCGTCGGATGAAAGATTTTGACTGTCTAAAAGTCTAATATCCGCTGGGACAATATCTCCAGTTTCAAGGCTTACAATATCCCCTGGCACTAAGTCATGAGCCGCAACGGATTGTATTTTGCCATCTCTAATAGCTTTTGCATGAGGTGCCGACATTTTTTGTAAAGCTTTTAATGAATTTTCAGCTTTACCTTCTTGATACAAGCTAAGCCCTGCATTCAATACTACAATTGCAAGTATAATTAAAGTTTCAAATATATCTCCTTGTAACGATGAAACTCCGGCTGCAATTAAAAGTATAATTACCATTGGATCTAGTAATTGTTCAATCAATTTTTGGAAAAAAGATTTCCCTTTTTTCTCTGCAAGTGCATTTGGACCGTATTTTTCGAGTCTTTGCTTTGCTTCTTGTGATGTAAGTCCATTTTTTGGATTTGAATTTAATTGAACAAGAACTTCATCTTTTTTATTAAGATAGTACTTTTCCATATAACCTCCATTTTAAAATAAAAAAAGACCTATCGTATCTAGGTCTTGCTTCCTTTCGGTATTTAGCCGGGATATATCCGTACTGACGACTAAATAATATAAGCTACTCCCCTAGGAGTTACATATATTATATAGGAATTAATTTATAAATACAAGATTAATGAGAATAATTAATATTATATTTTGGATATAGAAATTCTGCATAGTTTATATATTAAAATATCAAAAAGTATATATTATTAAAAAAATACTAAAGAAAACTTATCTACGAATAAAAAAATTGAAATCTTGCAGCATAATAGATAAAATATATAGGAGGGGGAGTATATGAAAGTAGTTACATTGTCATCAGGATCGTCTGGAAATTGCATATATGTCGAATCAGATAAAACTAAACTTCTAGTTGATTGTGGACTTACAGGGAGATTGGCTATTAATTTAATGGAAGAGATAGGAATAAATCCTTATGAGTTAAATGCTATTTTTGTAACTCATGAACATATTGACCATATTAAAGGTGTGGGTATTTTAAGTCGAAAATTTGATTTACCTATATTTGCCAATGAAGCAACTTGGCTTGCAATGCAAAGTAAAATTGGGAAAATACAATCACATAATATAAATGTATTTAAATCTAATACTTTTTTTAATTTTAGAGATTTAGATATTCATAATCTTAGTACATATCATGATGCTAAAGATCCGGTATTTTTCATGTTTTATCAAAGAAATCAAAAGATAAGTATATTGACTGATACAGGAATAGTCTCAAATACTATTGTTGACGCAGTTAAACATTCAGATGTATTGATACTTGAATCGAATCATGATATAGAAATGCTACTTAATGGCCCTTATACATACGATTTAAAGATGAGAATAAAGAGTGATTTTGGTCATTTATCAAACGATTTAGCCGCCGATATAATGGACAAAATAGTCGAAGGTAATGGAGAACATCTCATTTTAGGTCATTTGAGCAAAAACAACAATACGGAAGAGATTGCAAGACTAAGTATGAAATCATCTCTTGAATTAAAGGGATTGAAAGTTGGAAAAGAAATAATTCTTGATGTAGCAAAAGAATACAAATCAGGAAAAATAATTGATCTTGGAGGAAACTATTCATGAACATAGATATTATATGTGTTGGCTCTATTAAAGAAAAATATTATATAGATGCAATAAAGGAATATTCAAAGAGATTAATTTCATATACTGATATCGATATTATTGAAGTTGATGAATACAAGATTCCAAATAATCCTTCTAATGCACAAATAAATGAGGGTCTTGAAAAAGAAAGACAAATCATCGAATCTAAAATTAAAGACAGATCATATATTATTGCATTGGTAATAGAGGGAAAACAGCTTTCTTCCGAAGATTTGTCAAAGAAAATTGAAGATATAACTATTGAAGGATATTCAAATATAACATTTTTAATAGGCAGTTCTTATGGAATGTCAAAAGAATTGAAAAATAAAGCTAATTTGAAATTATCATTTTCAAAGATGACATTTCCACACCAACTTATTAGAGTTGTCTTAACAGAACAAATTTATAGGGCGTTTAAAATAATGAGAAATGAGC
>JAEZZB010000124.1 GCA_023442495.1 Bacillota bacterium | reverse complement strand
AAGAAGTTTTATCTAATTTAACCTGATTTTCAAATATCAAATAATCTTGAGGTCTTTCCACACCTAGAACTTCTTGAAGTAAAGAAATCCAAAATACTTGACTCTCACCTTTTTCATAACCTCTATTTTTCCAGTTTTTAGCAAAACTTCTAGCGTTTCGCTTCATTTCAACATGTGATAACATTTGTATCTCCTAAATAATTATTAAAATAATTATATCATAAATTTATATATCTAATTCCTCATGAAAACACTTTCTTTATTTCTAGTTTTTTTTAATAAAGCTTGTAAAATCATTCTAAATGCAATGAAATATTGTTACTAACTAAATATTCAAGTAATATAAAAGCAGGGATATAAGGAGTGTATTATGGCTAAAAAATACTTGGATTTTAATAAAAATTGGAAGTTTTTTAGAGGAGAAGATATGTCTTTTAAAGAATTTTCAAAATGGATTGACTCAACAAATAAATGGCAAAGTGTAAATTTACCTCATGATTGGAGCATATATTTAGATTTCAATATGAAATCATTAGCAAGAAATGAAGGTGGACTGCTTGACGGAGGATTCGGATATTATAAAAAAGAATTCGAAATTGAAAAGGAATTAATTGGTAATAATATTACCGTTCATTTTGGTGCAATTTATATGGATTCATCAGTATGGATAAATGGTCATTTCTTGGGGAATTATCCATTTGGATATTTGGATCAATATTATGATATTTCTGATTTTGTGCATGAAGGGGAAAATGAACTATTTGTAAAAGTTGAACACAGGCAACCTTCATCAAGATGGTATTCTGGATCAGGAATTTATAGAAATGTTGAACTAATTGTAAGAAACAAATTATATATTGAAGAAAATGAAACAAGAATTGTTGATGATATAATTGATGACAATTACGCAAAGAAAAAGGTGGCATTTTTAATAAATAACAAATATTCCACAGATAAAAAATTTAGTATTAAATTTTCTGTCATTGATCACGATAATAACGAAATTTTATTAGAAAAAACAGAAGAAATAAGTATTGAAAAACACTCCAAAAAGCAAGTTGAAACTAAATTTGAAATAGAAAATCCTAAACTTTGGAGCACTGATTATCCTAATCTCTATTATCTAAAATCTGATTTAATATCTAATGGGAAAATTCTTGATAGTCAAATTACAAGATTTGGATTTAGATATATGGATTGGGATAGTGATGAAGGTTTTTTTCTAAATGGTAAGTATATTAAATTTAGAGGAGTTTGTTTGCATCATGATAATGGCGCATTGGGTGCAATACAGGATAGCTCATCAGAAATTAGAAAACTAAAAAAATTAAAATCCATGGGTGTAAATGCGATTAGAACATCTCATAATCCGCAATCAAAGGAATTTATAAGACTATGTGATGAAATGGGATTCTTAGTTATTGAAGAGGCGTTTGATACATGGAGTGGAAATGAAAAAAAACAATTTGACTATAATAGATTTTTCCACAAACAAGTTACAAAAGAAGAATTTGAAAATCAAATTACATGGGCAAAATATGATATTCAAAATATGATAAAACGTGATATCAATTCACCTTCAATAATCATGTGGTCAACTGGAAATGAGATTTGGGAAACTAAAATTGAATATGGAATTGAATTAGCAAAATTTTTAATAGAAGCTATAAAAAGAATTGATGATACAAGATATACTACTATCGGTGAAAATGGATTTGCAGGGGAATTTGGTGATTTTATTCATATTAAAACAGCGGATTTACATGATGCTGTTGGTTTAAATTATGGAGAGCATAATTTTGATGAAATTAGGAAAAATAAACCAAATTGGTTGATTTATGGTGCAGAGACATCTTCAGCAGTAAAGAGTAGAGGTGTGTTTTACAATCCTTCAAATAAAGATAATATTGCAACAGGAGATCCAGACAAGCCAAATAGAAAATATCAAATGTCTGATTATGGAAATGATAGAGTTAGTTGGGGAAGAACAGCAATTAATTCATGGATACCAGATAGAGATAATAAGGCGTATGCAGGTCAATTTATATGGACTGGTTTTGATTATATTGGCGAGCCAACACCATGGCATAATGAGGAAAATCTTGATGCTCCTTCAAAATCTTCATATTTTGGAATATTTGATACATGTGGATTACCCAAAATGGATTACTATTTTTATAAATCTCAATGGGTAGATAAAGAAACAGATCCGTTTGTAAAAATACTTCCACATTGGTGTTTTGAAGATACAGGAAAATTAAAAGAACAAGGAACAGACTTAAAAAGAGTTGATAACAAAATTCCTGTAAGAGTTTATTCGAATCTTAAGAATGTTGAGTTATTTTTAAATGGTAAATCACAAGGATTGAAATCATTTAATGAAAAAACTACCTCATATGGGCTTAAATATTATGAAGGTGCAAATGAAGATGAACTCTATTTAGAATGGTTAATTCCTTATGAAAAAGGAGTGCTAAAAGCTAAAGCGTTTGAAAGACTAGATTTAAAAGCTGAAGATAAAGTTGTTACATCAAAACAACCATACAAAATTAACCTTTTAAGAGATAGTGATATTGTAAAGGGAGAATCTTCATTTATAATATTTGAAATACTAGATGAAGAAGGAAATTTAGTACCAACAGCTGATAATTTAGTAGAATTTGAAGTTTATGGTGGTGAAATACTTGGAGTAGATAATGGTAATGCAGCATCATTAGAAAGATATAAAGCTGATGAAGATGGTAAATTTAGGAGAAGGGCATTCAGTGGAAAAGGAATTGTAATAGTTAAACCTTTAGAAGACGAATGCACTGTAATAGCAAAATCTAAATATTTAGAAAATGGAATATTAAAATTACAAGCAAAAGAATATATAAAAAGCGTAGAAGACAAATTGAGAAATGAAATTGATTTGGATTTAAGTGAAAAAGAAAATTCAAATGTAAAAATAGCTAAAGACAAATTTGTACAAGCTAAAAATTTTTCAATGGCAATAAAAAAAGGTTCAGAGCCTTTACTACCACTTTCAACAGAGATTTATAATCTAAACGGTGAAAAGCTTATAAAAGAAATTGAAAAATGGACTAAGATTTCTGATTTAGAATATGAAACGAATGTAGAAGGTCTTGTATCAAAATTATATCTAAGAGAAAGTGATGATGTAATTCGAAGCTATAATTATGCACAGGCTTGGAATGGATCTGAGATTCCAGCTGGATTTGCATCATATACAAATAGAGCTGGAGAAGATTCAATACTTGCTTTAAATAACGGAATTACTTCATATAATAAAAAATATATTGATAGATGGAGTAATATTAGTAAGAAAAAAAGAGAAAATGATTATGTTGGAATCATATTTGGAAGAGCTGGTAAGCTAGAAAAACATACAATTTCTCATATAAGAATTGCGTTTT
This sequence comes from Bacillota bacterium, assembly GCA_023442495.1. GTDB lineage: Bacteria > Bacillota > Clostridia > Tissierellales > Peptoniphilaceae > Helcococcus. The sequence goes on along the minus strand of JAEZZB010000124.1, from coordinate 6,137 downwards.
TTGAAGATGAAAAAACTGCTAAACCAAAAGATTTCAAAATTAAATATTTCTTAAAAGATAATTTAAAAATACCTTATGATTATGGCAATATTTCAGAAAATCATGAATTAAATAATTTAGAAAATTTTAAAGAAGTTAAAATACTTGAAGAATATGAAGATGATAGATTTATTAATATAAAAATTGCTGATATTTCAACACTTGCCATAAGAATAGATATGGAAGCAAGAAAAGAAAAAGCAATTGGTATTTCTGAAATCGAAGTATATGGAGATACTGCTAAATCTAAGTTTGGTTTTGATTTAGAAATATTTATTGATGGTAAAAAACTTTCAAATTTTAATAAAGAAAAGAGAATTTATCATATTGATACAAATAATATTCCTAATATTGAAGTAAAAGCAACTAATAATGCAGCTTACACAATTATAAGACCTGAAGAGAAAGATGGAGAATTTAGAATAATTGTGACAGATGAGGCGAATTTAACAGAAAGACTTTACTATATTAAACTAGGAGAAGTATATGAAAAATAGAATTTATCCAACTCCAAAAAAAATTGAATATTATGGCGGTTTTATAGAATTTGACAAGATTAAATTTAATTTGATTGATATTAATGATAAGTCAATCAATGAAAAAGTTGAAAAATTACAAGCTATATACAATGGTAAAAAACAATTAATTATAAATATTGAAATTGATAAGGATTTAGACAATATATATAAAATCGATATTTGTAATGATGTAAATATTAAAGCATCAGATGAAGATATGGCATTTTATGCAATTGTAACGATAGAAAGACTTTTAGAGTTTGATAAAAATAAACTTGAAAAACTAAGTATTGAAGATTATCCATCACTTAAAATGAGAGGTGTCGTTGAAGGTTATTATGGTATTCCTTATTCATTCCAAGCAAGGATGGATACCATTGAATTCGGTGGAAAATATAAGAATAATGCATATGTCTATGCACCAAAAGATGATCCATATCATAGGGAAAAATGGTTTGAATTATATGACGAAGAAAAATTAAATGAAATAGGAAAGCTTGCACAGCAAGGAAATAAACACAAAAACTATTTTGTATGGACTATTGCACCATTTTATAAAAAAATGATAGATTTAGACAATTTTGAAGAATCTATGAATAAAATAATTGCAAAATTTGAACAACTTTATAATGTCGGGGTTAGACAATTTGGTGTTTTAGGAGATGATGTTGGGGGCCTTGACCCAAGCATACCTATAATGATTATGAAAGAACTTTCAAAATGGAAACAAACTAAAGAAGAGCTTAGAGATTTTATATATTGTCCTGGTGCATATAATTTAAGTCAAGAATTTTGGGACTCAAAAGAAATAAATGCATATGAAAGAGAATTTCCAGATGATGTACATTTATTCCATACTGGCAGAAAAGTTTGTGCACCAATAAGTAAAAAAGATTTAGATGAATACAAGACTAAAGACGGTAATGGTTTAGTAAGAAAATCTCCACTTTTCTGGCTCAATTTTCCAGTTAATGATATAGATCCAAACTTTAGAAAACTTCATCTTGGCGAATTATCTGTTGTAGATAATAGTGTAGATAATCTATATGGAGCACTTACAAATCCAATGCAAGAAGCATATGCATCACTTATTGCCCTATTTGGAATATCTGACTATGGCTGGAATGTTGAGGCTTTTGATAGTAAGTTAAATCATGAGAATGCAATCAAAGTTCTTGAACCAAATATGTTTAATGATTTAGAAATAATTTCAAGACATATGTCAAATCAAGATGAAAGAGGAATTTACGGACTTGAGGAATCTGTAGATATTAAGGATTTATTAGTTGATTTTGATAATACTAAGTTTGGAAAAATAAAGGAAGAATTCGAATTAATTATAAATTCATGTTCAAATTATTTAGATTTTGCCGAAAACAAAAAGCTCAGAATGGAATTAGAACCATTTGTTCTAAATTTAAAAGAAAAGCTTATAGCTGCCAATTATTTAATTGATGCAATAGACTCAATAAATGAAAATGAGAAATTATCAAGATATTTATATGATAAAGGTATGCAAATACTGTATGAAGCCAATGAGCATTATATTTATGTGAATCCTGATAAATCAAAGATTTTGAAGACTGAAAGTGGAACTTTGTATATTAATCCTTTTATAGAAAAACTTGTAGATAAGGGAAAAAGTTTATTTCCATATAAATCAATAACTGATGCCAAAGTTCTATATTATCCAGGAATGGATGGTTCAAAATTTTATAGAATTCCATTATTATATAAGACAATTGATGATACAATGCTTTTAATTTCAGATAGAAGAAATAATATAATAAACGATTGGGGAGATATTGATACTGTAATTCGAAGAAAAGAAAAAGGTAAAGATTTTGATAAACAAGTAAGAGTCATTGATTTACCCGATTTAAAAGATGATGAAATCTCTGGTTTTACAATAGATTCGTCAATATTACAAAGTAAAAAAACGGGTAGAATCTATCTTTTTGTAACTGCGTTTCCAAATTCCACCGGCTTCTTTGAAAAAGAGGTTGAAAAAGGTAGTGGATATATAGAAATAAATGGTAAAAAATATTTAGAATTACTAGATAAATATGGTGAAGTTCTATATCTTGATGGAAATAAAGTTAAGACTATTGATGGCAAGGATACTTCGTTTACAATTTTTATTGATGAAAATCAACCATTCAAAAGAATGGGTGATATTTTCCATGGCGATATGATGCTTGGAAATATATTTGTGGGAAATGGTCCACTAGAACTAAGAAAAGTAAGTCATATACTTGTGACACATTCTGATGATGATGGAAAGACATGGCAAAATCTTAGAATGCTAAATAAAGAAATCAAAGAAGATTATATGCGTTTTATGGGAGTATCACCTTCTAGAGGATATGAGCTTGATAATGGAAGATTAGTATTTCCAGCATATTTCACAGATGAAAATAACAGGCAATCTTCATGCTTAATTGTTTCAGATGATCAAGGTGAAACATGGCAGAGAAAAGCTATTGTAAACGACGGAAGAGAAATAAATAATAAAGTAATAAATATTAACGAAGAATATGATGAAACTTACCAAACGGGAGAATCATCACTTGTTAAGCATAGAAATGGCGATTTAAGTCTTATTATTAGAAACTATAAAACAGGAGTGCCACGAAATTTCGAAGTTATAATTTCAAATGATAATGCTGAGAGTTTTGAAAAACACACAATTGATTTAGATTTTAAGGCTCAATCATGGTGTCAAATGGGAACATTAGCATTTGAAAAAGATGGTAAAGAATATCTATTAATTTCAGCACCAAGCACAAATGGTAATTTCTTAAGATTAAATGGTAATATTAATCTGCTTGAAATTGATGGAGATGAGTTCAAGTTCGTCAACAATTATTTATTAGATCAAGGATTTTTTGGATATTCAAGTATTGAACAAGTTGATAAAGATAAATTTGCGATAGTATATGAAAGAGCTAGAGATTTAAATGGCGATAAAATTGAGATTGTATATAGAGAATTCGATTTAGGAATTTTCGACAAGGATGATGAAGTTTTTGAATATGAAGTAGTACCAAAAGTTCATTCTATAAAATATCAAAATAAAGTACTTGATTTTAATGGTTTATCTATTGGGAAAATCGATGCAGATAAATATGTTAGAGCAAAACTTGATTCGCTAATTTCTGAATATGGAAATGGAAATTTAAGTGTTAACATCACAATTGATGAAAAATTGTCAAGTGAATTTGATGCTTATAAATTAAAAATTGATAACAAGATAGATATTATGGCTGTAAATAATGATGCCGCATACTATGCATTATTAACTCTTGAACAAATAATATCTCAAATTTCTGAAAATCATTTAATTAGAAAATTGGAGATATTAGACTTTGCAAATCAAAAAACTAGAGGTGTAATTGAAGGGTATTATGGTATTCCTTGGGGTAACAAAAAGCGAGCAGATATTATGAGATTTATGTCTCAATTTAAAGGAAATGTATTTATATTTGCTCCGAAAGATGACCCATATCATAGAGATAAATGGTATGAGTTATATCCAGATGAAGAACTTGAAGAAATTTCAAAACTTGCAAAACTTGGCGAATCGATAAAGACTAGATATGTATGGACTATTTCTCCATTCAAGAAAGATTCAAACCCTATAGACGATGATAATTTTGATGAAAGTATTGTAAAATTACTTGCAAAATTTGATCAACTTTATGAATGCGGAGTAAGACAATTTGGTGTTCTTGGAGATGATGTTGGAAAGCTTCCTAAAGAAACTGTAGTAAAAGTTATGAAAAAAGTTTCAAAATGGGGAAGTGAAAAAAAAGATGTCAATGATTTTATATTTGTGCCAGCTAGTTATGTATTAGCTGATTGGGGATTTGATGCGGATGAATTAGACATTTATTCAAAGGAATTTCCAAATGATGTGCAAATAATATTTACAGGTGACAGCACTTGCGCTCCAATTACTCAATCGACGATTAATGGATTTAAAACCAAGGAAACTAAAATTGGAAGTAGAAGAAACCCTCTATTTTGGATGAATTGGCCAGTAAATGATATAGATAGAAAAGAAACCATTCGTGTATTTATGGGTAAAGGTGAAATGTATAACAAAGGTGTAATAAATATTTTAGGCACTATTACCAATCCAATGCAAGAAGCTTATGCTTCATTTCCTGCAATATTTCAAACATGTGATTATGCGTGGAACACAGAATCTTTTGATTATGAAAAATCATGGATGGATTCATTTAAATTTATTGAGCCAGAAACTTCACAATATCTTCAAGAAATCTCTACCCATATGTCAAATGCTGATAATGGGGGCATTGAAGGTCTTGAAGAATCTAAGGAATTAAAAGAATTATTTGATAATCTAGTGTTTAAAATAAACGATAACTCATCTCAATATGAATACTTTGCGAGAGAATTAATTGAAAGATTTGAAAAAATAATGCTTTCTATTGAAAATTTCTTGAAATACACAAAGTTTGAAGGATTAAAAGAAGATTTAACACCATATATCAGTTCTCTTTATTATAAATCATTAGCTTCTAAATATTTACTTGAAAAATATTTATATGAGAGGCTGGATTATGATAAAGAAGATATTGAGAATTTGTCACAACTGGCAAAAGAATCTTTAGAGAAATCAAAGAGTTTTAAAGTTACAACAAAGACTCAAGAATTTCCTGCAACTGAACTTACAGCAACAGCAGGAACTAAAGTAATTGATAAGATAATTGAATATTTTTGCTAATTAAAGGTGATGCATCGGAAATTATTTTCTGGTGTATTGCTTTTTTTTTAATAATTGTAGTTATAGTCAATTAAAATTAGTATATTTTATTTGATAGCTATAATTGTTTATATGGAAATTAGACAACAGTAGGATAATAAAATCAAAAATTTTAGTGTATATTTACCTTTATTTTCGTATAAATAAAATTGAAAACAATTTCCAAAATTTAGATAAAAAATGTTTTATTGTAAAAAATCAACCTAAATGAAATTGTAATTTGTGAAAACCTTTGTTTAGGTATATAATTAATATGATATAAAAAAGTAGGAGGAAAACTATGGCAACATTAAAATTTGATAATATTCAAAAGATATATGACAACGGTTTTCAAGCAGTTTATGATTTTAATTTAGATATTCAAGATAAAGAATTCATAGTATTTGTTGGACCTTCAGGATGTGGTAAGACAACTACTTTACGTATGGTATCTGGTCTTGAAGACATCTCAGATGGGGAACTATATATTAATGGAAAATTAGTTAATGATGTGTCTCCTAAGGATAGAGATATAGCTATGGTGTTTCAATCATATGCTCTTTATCCACATATGTCAGTTTATGACAATATGGCATTTGGTTTAAAGATTGCTAAATTATCAAAAGAAGAAATTGACGCAAAAGTAAAAAATACTGCTAAAATTCTTGAAATTGAAGAATTATTAGATAGAAAACCAAAACAACTTTCAGGTGGACAAAGACAAAGAGTGGCTTTAGGTAGAGCTATCGTAAGAGATGCACAAGTATTCTTAATGGACGAACCTCTTTCAAACTTGGATGCTAAATTAA
>JAEZZB010000111.1 GCA_023442495.1 Bacillota bacterium | reverse complement strand
TTGAAATTTCTCAAAAGCCTCGTATGTGGGAATATGTCCACTAATTAATTATAAACCTTTCTAGATATCTTTATAGTTTCCATGCTTACCAATTTTATTTCTGTAAGACCTTGAATTAATAGAACTTTCTGCTATAATATAGATAAGGAACAAGCCCTTGCCATACGTGGCGGGGCGTTTTTTTATGAGGTGCATATATGAGTAAACCATTTAAAACTTATGAAGAACAAATTAAAATACTCTCAAATAGAGATTTAGACATTAATAATCCAGAATATGCTAAAATTATTTTATCACAAGTTAATTATTATAACCTTATAAATGGCTATAAAACTCCATTTTTAGATAATACCTCTTCTAATGGGGAAGAAGATGTATATAAATCTGGTAGTAGTTTTGAAGAAATTTATGCCCTTCATGAAATGGATCGTGAATTAAAAGAAGTGGTTTTTTCTTCTCTGCTCCGTTTTGAGAAACTTCTAAAAACATCCTGTGCTTATCATTTTTCAGACTTACACAGAGATGGACTATATCCTTACTTACAAATTGAAAATTATTCTGCATCAAAGCATCAACTAAATTATGTTTTGAAAAATATAGGGACATTATCCAATGCCATAAGTAGAGAAAATAAAAATTCAAATGGCAAGAAACCTATTAAGCATTATATAAAAAAGCATGACCATATTCCTCTTTGGGTTCTTGTAAATTTCCTTACTTTAGGAAATATATCTTATTTTTATAATTCCCTAGATGAATCTCTTCAAAATAAAATTGCTAGAGATTTTGGTGAAAGATATAAAGAGAGTTACCAGTCTAAAGAAAAAATTAGTAAAACTGAACTTATAGACATAATTAAAATCTCCAATTTTTTCAGAAATGTTTGTGCCCATGATGAAGTCATGTATTCTTTCTCATTGAATAAAGCTGGTCAAACCGCTATATTTGAAAAGTTTTTTGATGAGAATTATACTGGAAAAAATTTACATGATTTAATACTCGTTCTTAAACTAGTTATTCCCGAAGAAGAATATAAAGCTTTAATATCATCAATTAGCTCCATCAAAAATAAATATGAGGATAAATTTACTAGTATCCCAATTGAAGACATATTTTCAATTTCAGGATTTCCTAATAAGTAGTTATTAACTTAACTACTTATTTTTTTATTTGATCACGATTATCCTCAATTGCTTATGATAATATTATACCAATTATATTAAGTCTATTAAGTAAAATCAAAAGACCCGACTTGGTCCGCTTTATACTAAGAGGCGTGTCGGGTACTGTTAGCTTTATTTTATATTTCAACTTCAAGTCCAGATTTAAATATTACTTTCAGTTTTTCTTCATAAACCAATATCTTCTCTATCAATCTCCTTACCAATGCTTCATCATAGCTTTCCATCTCTAATTCTTGATTATCTAAAAACTCTTCTAATTCCATTAGTCTACTTTGTTCATTCTTCTCTTCTGCCATTTCAAGGAGTATCTTTTCTTTTTCATTTCTTAACTCTTCCACCCTGTCTGCAAGTTCACTGTAATCTTTCTTAGCATTAGCTACTTTTAAAAGCTCTTCTTGCACTTCCAGCATTTCTTTGTCTATTTCTTCTATCTGTCTACTCCCATCACTTGTGATGGCTTTTTCTATATTTTCTTTTATTATTTCTTTTAATTCACTGCTTTCAGATATAAGTTGATTGATGGCTTCTACGACTGCCTCTTGTAGGTTTTCTTCTTTTATGGTTCTTGCTTCACATACTTCTGGTCCATGGGTTACTCTTGTACAGCATCTCCAAACGGTGTACTTTTTCCCTCTGTTGTTCCAAGCAATTCTCCTATAAATATCCCCGCATTTAGAGCAGTAGACAATACTTGAAAGGGCGTATTTGCTTGAATAAATTCTTCTCTTTCCTTTGCCGCTCACCATATTAGCTCGTCTATCAATTTCTTCTTGGACTCGCATGAAGATTTCTTTTGGTATGATGGCTTCGTGGCTATTTTCTACATAATATTGAGGGGCAATTCCATTATTCTTTACTCTTTTCTTATTTAGAAAATCCACTGTATAAGTCTTTTGTAATAGGGCATCCCCCATATATTTCTCATTGGTTAAGATTTGATTGAGGTTTGATACATGCCATTTCTTATTTCCTGCTCCATTTACTATCTTGTCTTTCTCTAGCCCTTCCTTAATATCTCGTAGGCTTGCTCCTTCTAAATATTCTCTGTAGATCCTTTTTATAATTTTTGCTTCTTCAGGAACAATGACAAGTTTTCCTTCTTCGTCTTTTGTATAGCCTAAAAACCTATTATGGTTTACTTGGACTTGACCTTGTTGAAACCTATATTGAACGCCTAACTTTACATTTTGAGATAAGGACTGACTTTCCTGTTGAGCAAGAGATGCCATAATGGTAAGGAGGACTTCTCCCTTGGCGTCCATGGTGTTGATGTTTTCTTTTTCAAAATAGACTGGGATGTTGTTTTCTTTTAGTTTACGAATATACTTTAAACAGTCTAGTGTGTTTCTGGCAAATCTCGATATGGACTTTGTAATGATGTAGTCGATATTTCCTTCCATGGCTTCTTCAATCATTTTATTAAAGCCAGCTCTTTTCTTGGTGTAAGTTCCACTGATTCCTTCATC
>JAEZZB010000106.1 GCA_023442495.1 Bacillota bacterium | reverse complement strand
GAAAATAAAATGCTTAAGAAATCAATTTTGACAATGAACGAACTATCAATTGAAGACATAAATTTGATTTTAAATGATGCACTTTTATTTTCTAATTCTTTCAAAGATTGGCAATTATCTCGTAAGAGATTAATAGCCAATCTTTTTTTTGAGTCAAGTACAAGAACTCATTATTCATTCGACTCTGCTGAACTTCAATTAGGTGCAAAAGCTGTTGATTTCAATGCAGATACAAGTTCATTAAATAAAGGGGAATGTCTATATGATACAGTGAAAACATTCAAATCATTAGGTTATGATGCTGTAATCATAAGACATGAACAAGATGAATATTTTAAAGAATTAGAAAATATCGACATACATTTAATCAATGCAGGTGATGGGGTTGGAAATCATCCAAGTCAGTCATTATTAGACTTATTTACAGTTTATGATGAATTTAAGACATTTGAAAATCTTAACTTATTAATAGTTGGAGATATTACCCACTCAAGAGTTGCACACTCAAATATACATGTATTTGAAAAGCTTGGAGCAAATGTAAAATTAAGTGGTCCAAAAGAATTGGTTCAAGATGAAGATAGATATATTGACCTTGACGAAGGAGTAAAATGGGCTGATGTTGTAATGCTTTTGAGAATACAATTTGAAAGACATAAAGATAAAATTGGTATAAATAAAGATGAATATCTTGAAAAATATGGTTTAACCAAAGAAAGATATAATTCAATGAAAGAACATGCAATTGTAATGCATCCGGCTCCAGTAAATAGAGGAGTAGAAATAGATAGTGATTTAGTTGAAGCGCCAAAATCTAGAATATTTAAGCAAATGGAAAATGGAGTGCTTGTTAGAAAAGCAATGCTAAAATATATATTTGATGAAAAATTTTAGAGGATAATAGTGATAATAAAAAATGCAAAATTAATTGTAAGAGATAACGAAACAAAAGTTTCTGATATTTTAATCGATAAAGGAAAAATAGTTAAAATTTCAGAAAATATTTTAGATTATGATACTGAAATAATTGATGCAAAAGAAAATTTAACTATACCTGGGGGAGTCGAAGTTCACATACATCTAAGACAACCAGGATATGAAAAAAAAGAAACTATTAAAACGGGTACTATGGCAGCAGCAAGAGGTGGATATACAACAGTCATGCCTATGCCAAATCTAAATCCACATCCAGATAATGAAGAAGATTTAGAAAAATATTTTGAATTGATTAAAAAAAATGCTGTTGTAAATGTATTTCCTTATTCATGTATCACAAAAGAATCAAAAGGATTAGAACTCGTAGATATGGAAATGATTAATAAAAAATTTAATATTAATCATTTTTCAGATGACGGCGTTGGAGTATCTCAGTATGAGATGATGAAAAAAGCAATGAAAAAAGCAAAAACGATTAATTCTCTAATTGTTGCACATACAGAAGATATGTCATATATTAAACCTGGTGCGTCAGTGCATTTAGGTAAAATAGCTGAAGCAAATGGTTGGGTTGGAATTCCTTCAGAAGCTGAATATAAACAAATTGAACGAGATCTTGAAATTGCAAAAGAAACAAAAGCTAAATATCATATTTGTCATATATCAGCAAAAGAATCAGTAAATGCACTAAGAAAAGCTAAATTAGAAGGAGTAGATGCATCAGGTGAAGTTACAATTCATCATTTACTATTAACAGAAGATGATGTATTAAATACCAATTTTAAGATGAATCCACCTTTAAGAACAAAAAGAGATAGAGAAGCTCTAATAGAAGCATTGATTGATGGAACAATTGATTTTCTTGCTAATGACCATGCTCCACATACAGAAGAAGAAAAAGATAGAGAGATGGAAAAGGCTCCATTTGGAATTACAAATATCGAATGTGCAATCCCGCTTTTTTATACAAATTTTGTTAAAAATGGAAGAATAACTTTAGAACAATTTGTAGACTTGATTTCAAAAAAACCAGCATTAAGATTTGGATTAGAAAATAAAGGACAAATTAAAGAAGGGTATGATGCAGATATTGTAATATTAAATGATGAAAAAGAAATAATTAGAAAAGAAAAATTTATTTCAAAGGGAAAGAACACACCATTTGATGAGTATGAAGTTTATGGCAATCCTGCTTACACAATCTGTAAAGGTAAGCTTGTTTGGTCAAAATGAATAAAACATATTTCGATTTAAGACTTGGAGATTAATATGATAAATAATTGTAAAATACTTTCAAATATTGAAATAGCAAAAGATACTTTTGAAATGGAAATTGCATTTAAAAATTCTGAAAATATAAAACCAGGTCAATTTATTAATATTAAAGTTCCGGGATTTACTCTTAGAAGACCAATATCTATTTCATCGGTTGAAAAAGATAGTGTTAAAATAATTTTCAAAATATTAGGTAAAGGAACTTTAGAAATGTCAAAATTTGAAAAAGGCATGATGATTGACATATTAGGCCCACTTGGACATCCATTTAATATACATGAAGATAAAGAAAATATATTGATTATAGGGGGTGGAGTTGGAGTTCCACCACTTTATGAAGTTGCAAAAATATATAAAAAACTTAGTAAAGAAGTAGTTGTGGCATTGGGTTTTAATGATGACAAATCTGTATTTTTAACAAAGGCATTTGAAGAATTAGGATGTAATGTTTATGTTTCCACAATGGATGGAAGTTATGGAGAAAAAGGCAATATTATAGAATTAATTGAAAAATATAATCTAGATGGATTTGTCTATTCATGTGGGTCTGAAATCATGCTAAAAGCGGTAGAAAGCAAATTCAAAGATGGATATGTTTCCTATGAATCAAGAATGGCTTGTGGAATAGGAACTTGTATGGGATGTGTATGCAAAGACAAGAAAAATTCAGAAAAATATTACAGAATTTGTAAGGAAGGCCCAGTATTTGAGATAGGAGTTGTGGAATGATTGATATATCAGTAAAAATCAATGATTTATTTTTCAAAAATCCTATAATGCCTGCAAGTGGATGTTTTGGATTTGGAGAAGAATTTGCAGAAATTTATGATTTAAACATTTTAGGTGGAATTGCAATAAAAAGTATTACACCCGAACAGAGATATGGAAATCCACGTCCAAGAGTTGCAGAAACTCCTTCAGGAATGCTAAATTCAATTGGTTTACAAAATCCTGGTGTTGATAAAATAATCGAAGAAAAAATACCATTTTTACAAACTCTCGAAACAAATATTATAGCAAATGTTGCAGGAGCAACCGAAGAAGATTATATAGAAGTAATTAAAAAACTAAATGATATAGACATTATAAAAGCTTTTGAACTAAATATTTCATGTCCAAATGTAAGACATGGTGGAATTGGACTTGGAACCAATCCAAAGCTTGCATTTCATATTACCAAAATTGCTAAAGAAATTTCTAAAAAGCCTATATATGTAAAACTTTCACCAAATGTTACAAATATAGTAGAAATAGCTACATCTGTTGAAAGAGCAGGAGCAGATGCAATAGTAATGATAAATACATTGCTTGGAATGAAAATAGACATCAATAAAGGTAAACCATTGATAGCAAGAAAACATGCAGGACTAAGTGGACCAGCTATAATGCCAATAGCCGTAAGTATGGTATATAAAGTTTATGAAGCAGTAAATATACCAATCATAGGAGTTGGTGGAATTTCTTGTGTAGATGATGTAATAGAATTTTTAATGGCAGGAGCCACAGCGGTTCAAATTGGTATGGAAAATTTCATAAATCCATATATATGTAAAGAAATAATAGAACAATTACCAAATAAAATAAAAGAATTAGGATATGAATCAGTAAAAAATATAATAGGAGTAGCACATGAATAAAACAATTGTAGCATTAGATTTTCCAAATGAAAAAAAGGCATTAGATTTTTTAGATAAATTTGATAAACAAATCAATGTTAAAGTGGGAATGGAACTATTTTACAGTGCTGGACCTCAGATATTAGAAAAGATAAAAGAAAGAGGACATAATATATTTCTTGATTTAAAACTTCATGATATTCCAAATACTGTAAAATCTACCATGAGAAATTTAGCAAAGCTTAATGTGGATATAGTAGATTTACAATGTGCAGGTGGTATTGAAATGATGAAGGCAGCTATTGAAGGACTTGAAGAAGGTAAAATAGGAGATAAAAGACCTCTTTGTATTGGAATAACACAATTAACTTCAACCTCTAAAGAAATAATGAACAATGAATTATTAATTAAAGGTGAAGTTTTAGATGTTGTATTACATTATGCTAAAAATGCAAAAAAAGCAGGTCTTGATGGCGTTGTATGTTCAGTTTTAGAATCAAAGAAAATACATGAAATATGTGGAGATGATTTCTTGACAGTTACACCAGGTATTAGACTTACAAATGATAGCAAAGATGATCAAAAAAGAGTAGCAACTCCTCGAACAGCTTTAGAAGAAGAATCTAGCTTTATAGTTGTGGGTAGGAGTATAACAAATAGCGAAAATCCATACATTACTTATAATGAAATTGAAGAGATTATGAGAGGTTAAAATGCAAAACTACAAAAAAGAATTTATTGATTTTATGTTAGAAAGCAAAGTTTTAAAATTTGGAAATTTTACTTTAAAAAGTGGAAGGAAGTCACCATTTTTCATGAATGCTGGTGAATTTAATTCTGGATATGAATTGAAAAAACTAGGAGAATTCTATGCTAAATCAATTAATGAAAATTTTGGACTTGATTTTGACTTAATATTCGGACCAGCATATAAAGGAATTCCTCTTGCTGTAGCTACATCAATTGCTTTCTATGAACTATATAATAAAGAAATTAATTTCTCATCCAATAGAAAAGAAGAAAAAGACCATGGTGATATGGGCATATTCTTAGGTGAAAAAATAGATAGAAAATTAAAAGTTTTAATTATTGAAGATGTAGCAACATCAGGAAAATCAATCGAAGAAACCTATCCAATAATTACAATGAATGAAGAAGTTGAGGTTGTTGGCTTAATAGTTTCACTTGATAGAAATGAACATGGTAAATCTAAAACACAGACAGCACTCCAAGAAATATCGAATTTATACAATTTTAAAACCGCTTCAATAGTAAATATGAAAGAAGTAGTTGAATATCTACAAGAAAATGCGGATGTATTGACTGAAGGTAATATTAGAGATATAGAAGCATATTATGCTGAATATGGAGTAAAATAAATTTTATAAATGCAAATATTATTATAAATTAGTTACTATTTAAGTTTAGGATTATTCATAATTTAATTATTTTTAATTTATTTTTTGCACTATATGACTAATTACTTATCAAAACAATTTGAAGAATTAGACAAAAATCAATTATTTTACAATAAAAATGGTAAACTCGTTTCTGAGTTTACCATTTATTATTTCTATTTTACAAATTCTAATTAAGTAGCATTAATTATATACCTAAGTCAATAAGTCTTGTCATTTGTAATTGTTTGTCTCTAATTGATTTTTGAGCTGCTGCAAGTCTTGATATTGGAACTCTGAATGGAGAACATGAAACATAGTCAAGTCCTAATTCATCACAGAATGCTACTGAAGATGGCTCACCACCATGTTCACCACAGATACCTAATTTGATATCTTTTCTTGCTTGTTTTCCTAATTTAACTGCATTGATCATTAATTTACCAACACCTTTTTGATCAAGTACTTGGAATGGATCTTTTTCAAAGATACCGTCATCTAAGTATTGAGTTAGGAATTTACCAGCATCATCTCTTGAGAATCCGTATGTTAATTGTGTTAAGTCATTTGTACCGAATGAGAAGAATTCTGCTACTTCAGCGATTTCATCAGCTAACAATGTTGCTCTTGGAATTTCAATCATTGTACCAACATGGTATTCTAAATTAACTCCTTCTTCTTCAAATACTTTTTCGATTTCTTTTCTTACTGAGTTTGCTACAACTTCTAATTCTTTAGCATCACCAGCTAGAGGAATCATTATTTCTGGATGAACTTCGATTCCTTCTTTAGATACTCTAACTGCAGCTTTAGCTATAGCTCTTGCTTGCATTTGATAGATTTCTGGGAATGTGATAGCAAGTCTTAAACCTCTATGTCCTAACATTGGGTTTACTTCATGTAAGTCGTCAATAACTTTCTTTTGTTCTAATATTGTTACACCTAATTCATTAGCTACGATAGCGATATCTTCATCTGTATGAGGTACAAATTCGTGTAGTGGTGGATCTAAAAGTCTGATTGTAACATTTCTTCCATCCATAACTTTATATATATCGAAGAAGTCTTGTTCTTGAACTGGTTCAATTTTAGCTAAAGCTTTTTCTCTTTGTTCTCTTGATTTTGAAAGAATCATTTCTCTTACTGCATTGATTCTGTCTTCTGCAAAGAACATATGCTCTGTACGACATAAACCAACACCTTCAGCACCTAAGTCTAAAGCTTGTTGAGCATCATGAGGAGTATCAGCATTTGCTCTAACTTGTAATCTTCTTACTTCATCAGCCCATGTCATAAATGTTGCAAATTTACCTGATAATTCAGGATCAATTGTTTCAATCTTTCCTTTATATACAGCACCTGTTGAACCGTCTAATGAAATCATGTCGCCTTCGCCTAATTGTAAGTCGCCAATAGTAACTACTTTATTTACTTCATCAACTTTAACTTCGTGAGCACCAGCAACGCAACATTTACCCATACCTCTAGCTACTACTGCAGCGTGAGATGTCATACCACCACGTGATGTTAAGATACCCTTAGCTGAGTCCATACCTTGTAAGTCTTCTGGTGAAGTTTCTGTACGAACTAAGATAACTGGTTCTTCTTTAGCATTTCTTAACATAGCATCATTTGCGGTAAATGAAATGTATCCTGTAGCTGCTCCTGGTGAAGCTGCTAAACCTTTAGTCAATTTTTCAGCATTTTCTAATGCTTTTTGATCAAATTTAGGATGTAGTAATTGATCTAATTGTGTAGGTTCAATCATCATTAAAGCTTCTTCTTTAGTTCTTAAACCTTCTTCTACTAAATCTACGGCTATATTTACAGCTGCTTGAGCAGTTCTTTTACCTGATCTTGTTTGTAAGATGAATAATCTACCATCTTCGATAGTAAATTCAAGGTCTTGCATATCTCTATAATGTCTTTCTAATAATTCACCTGTCTTGAAGAATTCATCATAAACTTCAGGCATTTGATCATGTAAGTGAGAAATATGTTCTGGAGTTCTAATACCAGCTACTACATCTTCACCTTGTGCATTTATTAGATATTCACCGAATAATTTATTTTCTCCTGTTGAAGGATTTCTTGTAAATGCAACCCCTGTACCAGAGTTATCTCCACCATTACCAAACACCATTGATTGAACGTTAACTGCTGTACCCAAATCATGTGGAATATTATTTAATTTTCTATATAATATAGCTCTCTCATTGTTCCATGATTTAAATACTGCTGTAACAGCGTCTAATAATTGTTGGTATGGATCTTGTGGGAAATCTTCACCTAATTCATTTTTGTAGATTTCTTTATATCTTCTTACTACTTCTTTTAAGCTTTCAGCAGGAATGTCTTTATCTAATTGAACGCCTGCTTTTTCTCTTTCTTCTGTAAGTACATCTTCAAATAATTCTTTGTCGATACCTTTTGATACGTCTGAGAACATTTGAATAAATCTTCTATATGAGTCGTATGCAAATCTTGGATTTCCTGTATGTTGTGCTAAACCTTCAACAGATTCATCTGTAAGTCCTAAGTTTAATACTGTATCCATCATACCTGGCATGGAAACAACAGCACCAGATCTAACTGAGAATAGTAGAGGATTTGTATTATCACCAAATTTCTTTCCTAATTCTTCTTCTGTTTTTGCAACATGTTTCTTAATTTCTTCTACTAATGTATCCCAGATTTTACCATTTTCATCATAATATCTGATACAAGCTTCAGTAGTTACTGTAAAACCATAAGGTACGTTGATACCAAGTCTTGTCATTTCTGCAAGGTTAGCACCTTTACCCCCTAGAAGGCTTCTCATTTCTTTTTGACCTTCATCAAAGCCATAAACGTATTTCTTTTCCATTTTTACCCCTTCCTTTTGTCTATAGAGTTTTTTATTATATCGGATGCTTCTTCAATTGACATATGTGTCATATCAATTGAAACACAGTTCAATTTCTCAATTACTAAATTACAGTATTCTAATTCTTTGAGGATTCTTTCAATGCTTGCATATCCTGAATCATGAGGAATACCTAAAGAATGTATTCTTTGTTTTCTTACCTCTGATAGCTGCTTAGGATTCATAACTAGAGCAAATATTTTATTCGGATCAATCATGAACAACTCTTTTGGTAGTTCAATTTCTGGTACCAAGGGAATATTTGTAACTCTATATCCGATATTAGACATGTAAATAGATAGAGGTGTTTTCGATGTTCTAGAAACCCCTAAAATTACAATATCTGATTCAACTATTGATTTAGGATTAGATCCATCATCATTATTTAAAGCAAAGGCTACTGGATTGGATTCTAAGCTATCTCTAACGATTTTAGCAATATCACCACCGCTAGAAATTTTAGAAAAAATACTTCCTAAAAATTTGTATACTACTTGGTAAACATCTAGATATTTAATACCTAATTCTTTACATTTATTTTTAGTATATTCAGCCATTAAACTGTCTTCAAACGAAAAATACACAATTTGGTCATCCATGAAAAAGTCAAATTTTTCCAACTCTGATCTAGTATTCAATTTATCATATATTCTTATATCTGTTTGCAGATCTTGTAGAAAATAATTTCTAATAAGAATATGAGTTAATGTTTTTGAATTTCTATCAGATAGAATCCATACTTTTTCGTTCTGCATTTTTCACTCCAATTTAATATCCTATGCATAATATTATATCAAAAAATGAAAAAAAGTCTATATTATTTAATAAAGATTACATTTTCACGAATTATCAATAAATTGTTATAAAATCTAAAAATACAATAAAAATATTATTTGAAAATGTTAGCATTGTCTAAATTTTATTAAATTTCTATAATTTAGTATCTAACTGTTTACTAAAGTGTCTTGCTTGACTAAAACTATGTTAAATACTATAATTATTAAATAAAATTATAATAAATGAGTTAAATTATATTAGTAGGAGGCTAAATGAAAAATTTAGAAAAAAATTATAATCCTAAATCTTTTGAAGATAGGATATATAGGGAATGGGAGGAAGGCGAATATTTTAAAGCCGAAGTTGATAAATCGAAAGAACCTTTCACAATAGTCATGCCGCCTCCAAATGTTACTGGAACTTTACATATGGGTCATGCACTTGTATCAACATTACAAGATATAGTAATTAGATATAAGAGAATGTCAGGATATTCAGCATTATGGCTTCCTGGAACAGATCATGCAAGTATAGCTACAGAAACTAAAGTTGTTGAAAAATTAAAATCTGAAGGAAAAACAAAAGAAGAAATTGGTAGAGAAGGATTTTTAAAAGAAGCTTGGAATTGGACTCATAAATACGGTGGTAGAATAAACGAACAACTTAGAAAAATGGGTGTTTCTGCTGACTGGTCAAGATCGGCATTTACTTTAGGTGATAATCTTTCAAATGCTGTAGAAGAAGTATTTGTAAAAATGTACAATGAAAAGTTAATTTACAGAGATAAAAGAATTATAAACTGGTGTCCAGTGCAACACACATCACTTTCAGATATTGAAGTAGATCATGTTGATACAAAAGGTCATTTATGGTATTTCAAATATCCAATTAAAGATGAGAATAGATTTATTACAATTGCAACAACAAGACCTGAAACTATGCTTGGAGATCTTGCTGTAGCAGTTGATCCAACTGATGAAAGATATTCTGACTTAGTTGGGAAAATGGTAATTTTACCAATAGTCGGAAGAGAAATTCCTATAATTGCCGATGATTATGTAGATAAAGAATATGGTACAGGTGCTGTTAAAATAACTCCATCTCACGATCCAAATGATTTTGAAATCGGTAAAAGACATAATCTTGGACAATGTATTGTAATGGATGAAGATGCAAAAATCGTTGAAGGATATGGAGAATTATCAGGGCTTGATAGATTTGAAGCAAGAAAACATGTTGTAAATCTTTTAGATGAACAAGGATTATTAGAAAAAATAGAAGACATTGAACACGCAGTTGGTCATTGTTCTAGATGTAAAGCAATTATAGAACCTTATTTATCAGATCAATGGTTCGTAAAAATGGATGTTTTAGCTAAACCTGCACTTGATGCATACAATAATGGTGAAATCAAGATTATTCCAGAGCGATTCGGGAAAATATATGTTAATTGGTTAGAAAATATAAGAGATTGGAATATATCAAGACAGCTTTGGTGGGGACACAGACTTCCAGTTTATTACACTGAAGATGGACAAATAATTGTTTCGAAAGAAAAACCAGATGAAAAAAAATATGGAAAAGTTAGAAGAGATCCAGATACACTTGACACATGGTTTTCATCAGCGCTTTGGCCATTTTCAACACTTGGCTGGCCAAATACTAAATCAGAAGATTACAAATATTTCTTTCCAACAAATCTACTCATAACAGGATATGACATTATTTTCTTCTGGGTAATTAGAATGATATTTTCATCATTACACAATACAGGGAAATTGCCGTTTGACACTGTTTATCTAAATGGTATTGTTAGAGACCAATATGGAAGAAAAATGTCTAAATCTCTTGATAATGGTATCGATCCGCTTGACGAAATTGAAAAATATGGAGCAGACGCTTTAAGATTCAATTTGGTAAGTGGAAATTCACCAGGCAATGATATGAGATATATCGATGATGATGTAATAGACAAGAGAAATTTTGCAAATAAATTATGGAACGCATCTAGATTTATCCTTATGAATATGGAAGATGGTAAAGAATATGAATTAAATAAAGAAAAATTAACCATTGAAGATAAATGGGTGATTTCTCGTATAAACACATTATCTAAAGATATCGAAAGACTTTTTAAGACATATGAAATAGGAATAATTGCAGTAAACTTATATGAGTTTATTTGGTTTGAATTCTGCGATTGGTATATTGAATTCGTTAAAAATAGATTACACAATGATGGTGAAGAAAAGGACAATGCAATTGCAGTTTTACTTTATTCATT
>JAEZZB010000076.1 GCA_023442495.1 Bacillota bacterium | reverse complement strand
CTATAGGTGCTGCATTATTTCCTGATGCTTCATCTTGATGTTCAATTGTTATTACAATTGTGTATTTTGGATTATCTACAGGAGATATTCCCATAAACCATGTATTATATGAACCTTGTCCATTTTCAGCAGTTCCTGTTTTAGCTGCAAGGGGAGTATATATATAACTAGTATAATCATTATACTCAGCAGTACTTTTCATATATGATTTAATTATATTTACATATTGAGATTCAACTTCACTTGATAATATCTCTTGTTTTGTATCTATTTCAATTCCACTTCTTACTACCTTATCTACTAAAATAGGTTTATTAACTATTCCATTGTTTGCAATGCCATTTACTATTAATGACATATCCAATGGATTTACATAGGTTTGTCCTTGTCCGAATGCAGCATTCGCTTTGTCAATAGCAGACAATGTATCTACAAATGGAAATGTTGATTTAGTAATAGCTAATGGAAAATTAAAGTTTTTTCCAATACCAAAATCTAGAATGGCTTTTCTGAAATCAGAATTAGATACTAATTGAGATTTCTCATAAAAATATGTATTTGCTGATACATTAAGAGCTTTTTCAAGATTCATTTCACCATATATAGCATTATTAAAATTATATACACTATGACCATTAATCGTTGCTTCTCCAGAATCATAATAATTTAAATCCATGTTTGATCTTAAAAATACCAATGATGTTAATGTCTTAAATATTGAACCTGGTTCATAATGACCTTGAGTTGGTCTATTTAAAAGTTCACCATCATTAGAATTAATAATCCAATCCCAATCTTCATCTATATTATTGACATTAAATGAAGGTTTAGATACCATAGCAAGAATTTTTCCAGTACTTGGATTAGATACTATAACTGAACCTCTTAAATCGCCTAAGGCATCATAGGCATATGATTGTAAATTGTCATCTATGGTTAAATAAATATCATTTCCATTATCTGGTTTAATAAGACTATCTATTTTAGTAAAGAAATCCTTATTTTTATTTATATTTAATAAATCTGAATTATATGAGGCTTCAATACCACTTTTACCATATTTGTTTGAATTATAACCAATTATATTTGAATACATATAATTGTATCTATTTATTCTTTCATAGCTATCATCTACTTTTTCCGAATATGCAAGTGCCAAACCATTTTTATCATAAATAGTTCCCCTTTTTACAATATTTTCATCTATAAAATTTCTAGCATTTCTAGAGTCATTATTTAAGGGGTTTGCTTTAAATAGCTGAAAATAAACAAGATAAAGGGAAATTCCTAAAAAAAGAGCAATTATAGTATAAAGTAAGAATACTAATTTTTTATTTTTTGAATTTTTCATTTCCTTCACCTGCTTTCTGTGATAGATATTGCAATATAGCAAGTAGTATAAAATTGGAAATAGTTGAACTACCACCATAACTTAAAAATGGAGTTGTAATGCCTGTTAATGGAATAAGTTTTAATATTCCTCCAAACATAATAAGAGCTTGCATTGAATAAATTAATCCTATAGATAATGCCAATGAGCTATAATATTTTGAAGAAAATTCTAATGAAAGTTTTAATGTTTTATAAAAAAGTAAAATATACATCAATATAATTGAAAAACCAATAAACATTCCCATTTCTTCAATTATCGCAGCAAGGATAAAATCAGATTCAACTACTGGAACTAAATGAGGCATTCCAAGACCAATTCCAGTTCCAAAAAAACCTCCATCAGCAATTGCAAAAAGAGATTGTATAATTTGATACCCCCTACCGTTAAAATCTTGCCAAGGGTCTAACCATATATCAATTCTAACTTTAATATGTGCTAATACAAGTGATGCTAAATAAACGCCAATTAAACCCATTATAATGTTAAGAATTATAAAAATATAACGTCTTTCAAATATAAATATATTAGCAATTAAAACTCCAAAGAAAATCATGGCAGTACCTAATTCTCCCTGTACAAAGAATAACAATGCAAATACATATGTTGCAGCTATTAAATAATATTTTCCAATTTTCTTTTTAGTAAACTCTTCATATTTATAATAATAAGAAGCTATCATAAATATAAATGAAATTTTAGCAAATTCTGACAATTGCAAAGTAAATAATCCGCCTATATTAATCCAGTTTTTAGCCCCACCCGAAGCAAAACCTAAAGTAAGAGTAATTAAAAAAGTTAGTGTAGTTATAATAAAGAAAAATAAAAATTTTCCTTTAATTATCTTATCTATAAATTTCATAAGATAATATACTATTAACAATACTACTAGCCCAGATAAATACCAAATTATATGTTTTATAACTTGATTACTTGATAATCTCATTATCATAATAACACCTATTGAATAAAGCATATTGATGACAAGAATAAATGTTTGATCAGATCTTGTAATCTTAGGTATAAATATATTACTAAGCAATGTAGCAAATATAAAAGCAATGGAAAGATAAACAGAGATAATATTTACTTCTGAATTTGCTAGAATTGCTAGTAAAATTCCAAATAATTGAAATATAAATAAACTAGTAATTATCGCTCTATTGTAGGATTTTTTGTAATTAAAAGTAAATACATTTCTATGCATTTCCATATTAGTTCCCACCTTCTGTATTATTTTCATTATCGTTCAAAACGCTTTCTTCTTCAACGAATTGTAGTTTAAAATCAGCTATTTGAATGATATCTCCATCAAGAAGTTCTAAATTGTCATGAATAATTTCCCCATTTAATATAGTACCGTTTGATGAATCTAAATCTATGATATAATATGCGTCGCCGGATTTTACAATTTCTGCATGTTGAGCAGAAACTATTTGACTTTCTAATACTATATCATTAGAAAAAGATCTTCCAATTTTTGTAAGATTTTCTAATAAATATCTTCTATCTTCTTGATTTACATGACTTACTATTAAATAGTTTCTATTAATCTTTTTATTCTTTTGAGTATAGTCAATATTACCTATATCAAGTACTATTAACTTAACTATTATATAGATATAATATAGTACTATAAACACAAATATAAATTTTAAAATTGTAGAAAGTATTGTATATAAATTAATATCTGCGACTATATCATAAAAGAAAAAATTTCTTATTGAATTTAATATTTCTCTCATATCTACTCCTTATCATATATTATACCAAAAAAATAAGGAAGAAATATTATTCTTCCTTACAATTTAGTAATATTATCAATTTATATATAATTATTCTACTGATTGAATTTTTGCGTTAGCTGCCTTATAAATTTCTTGAACCATATTATCTCCAGCTTCTTTAGTTTCTGCATTTGAATAAATATATAATTTAATCTTTGGTTCTGTTCCAGATGGTCTTAAAACATACCAAGATCCATCACTTAATATATATTTTAATACATCAGATTTAGGCAATCCTGTTTTATCATTTTGATAGTCTATTACTTGAATTAATTCATGACCACCAATTTCTTTGATAGGATTAGATCTAAATTCTTTCATAATTCTAGCAATTAATTTTTGCCCATCAAGTCCTTCTAAAACTACAGAAATTAATTTAGAACCATGATATCCAAATTCTTTAAATAATTCTTTTTGTACATCAAGTAAGGATTTACCTTTAGCTTTATAGTAAGCAGCCATTTCTACTATCATCATTGCTGAAGAAATAGCATCTTTATCTCTAACATTTGAACCATATGAATAACCAATACTTTCTTCAAATCCAAATACAAATGTTTTTTCATGAGTTTTATCCCATTCATTTGCTGGAGCATAGATATTTTTAAATCCTGTTAATACATTTAAAGATTCAACATTATATTTTTTTGCTATTTTATCAGGTAAATCTGATGAAACTATAGATTTAACTATTACCGGATTTTCTGGCATTTGACCTTTATCTTCAAGTCTAGACAAAATATAGTAAGTTAATAAAGATCCAATTTCATTTCCAGTTAAGAACACATATTCACCATCTTTATTTAATACTTCAAGAGCAGTTCTATCAGCATCTGGGTCTGTGGCAATTAATAATTCTGCACCATGTTCCTTACCCAAAGTTTCAGCATATTTGAATGCTTTAGGGTCTTCTGGATTAGGATATCCAACAGTTGTAAAATCAGGATCAGGATTTTCTTGTTCCTTAACAATATATATATTTTCAAATCTTCTTTCTTTTAATATTCTTCTTACTAATTTATTACCAGTACCATTAAGTGGTGAATATACAACTCTAACTGTTTTATCAATATTTTCATCTTCAATTGTTAAATCAAGAACATCATTAATATATTCATCAATAATTTTTTCATCTAGAATTTCTATTAAACCTTTTTCTACACCTTCATTAAAATTAATAAGTTTAACATTACTGAAATCTCCAACTTTCTCAATATTATCTAAAATTTGATCTGCAATATCATCTAAGATTTGTGATCCTTCTTCCCAATAAGCTTTATAACCATTATACTCTCTTGGATTATGAGAAGCAGTAATCATGACACCGGAAATAGTATTTAATTTTCTAATCGTATATGATAATACTGGCGTAGGCGTTATATCCTTGTGTATATAAACTTTTATCCCATTTGCTGCTAATACTGAGGCTGTAATTTCAGCAAACTCTCTAGATTTATGTCTTACATCATATGAAATAGCAACCCCTCTTGATGCCGCTTCATCACCGTATGAAAGTATAGTATCTGCTAAACCTTGAGTAGCTAATGATACAGTATATTTGTTCATCCTGTTTGTACCTGCACCAATTTTACCTCTTAAGCCTGCTGTTCCAAATTTTAATTTTTGATAAAATCTATCTTCGATTTCAACTTCATTATCTTTAATAGCTAATAATTCTTCTTTTGTTTCATGATCGAAATAATCGTTATTTAGCCATTGTTCATAATTTTTTTTGTATTCCATAAATCCTCCTAAAATCTATATATATTAGTTGAATATTCTCCTAATTTAATATTATCAACTGTTTCATCAATAAATCCATTTGAAAAGATTAATTGAATTTCTTCTTTACCAGTTACATCTTTAATATTAATTTCTTCGATATTTCTTGAAACATTGTGTAAAATTAAAAAAGTTTCATTTTTTTCTTTAATTATATAACCTAATACATAGTCTTTTAAATTATCGACAAATGATATCTTTTCTCGTACTTCATCACCTGTTTTCATATTGAAGATACCTAATTCTTTTCTTAATTTAATTATATCCTTAATTTTTAAAAATAGATCATAATTTTTTTCCTTGAGTGACCAATCAATACCATTTATATCGACGGATGCATTATATGAATTATGATTTAATTTTTTAGTTCTCAAAAAAGTATTACCTGAATGGAAAAATGGTATCCCTTGACTTGTCATCAATATTGAAAATGCCATGTACGTCAAATCTTTAATATTTTCATCTGTAATACCGGTTTTTACAAGTTTATCATGAAAAATTAAATTATCATGAGCATTAAAATAGTTAATAACTTCCAGGGGATTTTCAAAATTAGTATCCATATCGTCTATTGGTACAGAACCGGCAATTCCTTGTTGCATTTGAAATTTATTATAATACTCACCCTGTAGATAACCTCTTACAGTACCATCATTATCCCCTTTAAATGCATCTCTATAGAAAGGATTAAATATTGCAAAATTTTTACCTTTTTGAGAACCGATATTAATTTGTTTATTATAATTAAGTGGGCTTGGATTTGCCATCCATGGTTCACCATATATCAGAATATTTGGATTATATTCTCTAAGTTTAGAAATAATTTCTTCTATAGTATCAATATCTGTCAACGCCATTAAATCAAATCTGAAACCATCAACTTTATATTCTTTGGCAAGATATAAGAGTGAATCAATCATAAATCTTCTAACCATTGGTTTTTCCGAAGCTAATTCGTTACCACACCCTGAACCATTAGCAAATACAGAGCCTTCCATTCTATAATAATAAAATGGAACTAAAGTGTTAAATATTGAATCAAAAGTCTTAAATGTATGATTGTACACAACATCTAAAACAATAGACATTCCTTTTTCATGATAATTTTTAACTAAAGTTTTGAATTCTCTAATTCTTGCATAAGGATCATTAGGATTTGTAGAAAATGAGCCTTCCATATTCATGTATAGTTCCTGATCATAACCCCAATTATAATTATATGGATATTTTTTCAAAGGTTTTAGTTCGTTAACTGTAATATAATCGGTAACTGGCAGTAAATGAACATGTGTTACTCCTAGTTCTTGAAAATGGTCTATTGTTGTTGATAAATTATTATATTTTGTACCAGATTCAGATGCTCCTAAAAATAATCCTCTATTCATAGCTCCTGAATTTTCGTTAATAGATATATCTGCAACATGAGTTTCAACAATAATTGCTTTATCTTTATCATTAAATGGAATGTAATGATCTTCAAAACCTTCTGGGTTTGATTTTTTAAGATCGATTATTGCACTTCTAATACTATTTGCAGAAGTTGCAAATGAGTACGGATCACACACCTCGCTATCATTAACAAGATATGTATAAAAACTCCCTTCTAGATTTCCATCTATTTGACACTCAAATACTCCATCATCATCTTTCATCATTTCATATACTTTTCTTTCTAAAGTGGCATAATCCTTATACAAAGCAAGCCTTATTTGTTGCTGAGTTGGAGCCCATACTCTAAATATAGAATTTTGCTGCGAGTATATTAATCCTAGCTCCTTATCAGTATATATTTCATTAATCTTTTGCATCTAATTCTCCAATTTTAAATACGAATTCTTTAATAGACTCTGTATCATCTTGACTTATTATTTTTTTCTTATTATTATAAATTTTATTGAACCATTCTTTACGATTTCTGTAATCATTTAAAGCTTTTTCTAGTTCCTCTACATATTCAAATAAATCCTTTAATATAAAATTAAAATCGTTAAAGTAATATATTGAATTATAAATAATGTCAATATCAAATGGAAAATCACTTCTGGATAAATGTCTATAAAAATCAAACATTTCTTTAATTTCTAGATTTTTATCTAAGTATTCATACATATTGTATTTATTATTAAAGATAATTCCATCTCGTGATTCACCAAAACTATAAACATCAATGTTAAATTTATAAAAATCACTATTATCGTAAGAGCTTACAGATTCTAATATATTTGATCCACTTAAGATTGATTTATAAAGTGTTATATCGCTTGTATTCATATTTAAAAGCTCTAATTTTTGATTAATATCGCATGCAGGTATTGCATATGTTGACTCTGTCATATTATAATTTTTAATAAATATAATTTTCAATTTATCCTTAATATATAGATCATTGTTTATTAATTTCGATAATGCATTTATAAATGTAATAGTTTCCTTAGCGATGTAATAATTTGGATAGGACTTTCCTCCAAAGAAATAAGTTCTTTGAGGAATATCAAGATTTGGATTCTTCTTTAATCTAAAATACATTAAAGCGACACCTAGAGCAGACAGTATTTGCCTTTTATTTTCGTGAAAAATTTCTAAATGCATTACAAATGGTGATTCTATATTGATAAGATTTTTATCTATTTCAAGTCTATCTAGTAATTTAATTTTATTTTCTTTCTTTAGATTGTAAAAATTATCAATTGAAACATCCATATAATTGAAATTAGGATTATCTTCTCTATGAACACTTTCTTTTAAATATTGAACTGAATCATAATTTATCTGAATAAATTCGAGTTTTGAATTATAAGCAAAAAATAAATTTTTCAAATAATTATTTTGCATTAAAAATATATGGTCTTCAACTATTGTAAATATATTCTTAGAAATAAAATACAAGATATTATTCATATCTACTTTACCTTCATGAATTATAAGTAAAGGTTTAGTATCTAATATTTTCTTTTCTGCCAATTCATATTTTACATATTTATCTAATTCATAAATAGTTTCAATTAAATAAGGACAAACTTCTTGTAATAAAGAGATATCCCAAGCTTCAAAAGATTCAGGTAAAATTGAAAGTTGCATATATACAAATGTTTTTTTAGAAATTGAAAGAGCTTTTTCAAATTCTATATTGTATTTTTTTGTTAAATAATATATAAAAAAGATTTGTGCAAAAGCAGGATGTATATCATTAATTTGAATCTTAATAAATTCATGGATTCTTTCATAATCAGTACTCATATACTTTTTATACTTTTTAAAAATATCCTGAATACATGCACTTGCAAAGAATATTTCTTGAGTCAATCTAAGTTTTTTTCCTGAAAGATTTACCTCACTAGGATACAAGAATTCAACAATAGAATTAGCTCTATTTATATCATTATAAGCATTGTATATTTCGCCTTTTGAAAATTCATTAAAATTAATATCTGTTTTAGAAAGTGATTTCCATAGCCTTAGAGTATTTACTCTATTGGAATCAGAAGAAACTATTGGTATATCATATGGAATAGCTTTTACCTCATAATCTGAAAATATTATATTATGACTAAATCCCTTTTCATGTTCCCAAGGATTTTTATTAACTATCCAATCGTCTGGCTTTTCGATTTGTTTACCATTGATAATTTCTTGTTTTAACATTCCCTTTCTATATCTAAGTCCATATGCATATACATTATTATGGTGATTTGTAAGTGCACTAAGTAAATAACTAGAAATTTCGCCTAAATCACCAAAACCTAATGCAAATTCTAAATCTTGTTGATTTATTGTTTCAAAATCAATATTGTGTTTTTCTAATATTTCTTTTACTTCATTTAATAAATTAAGTTTTATTAAATTTTTATATAAATTTTCACCAAATGAATACTCAAATGAAAGAACATATATTCTTTTACTTGAAGCATCATCATATAAAGAATGAAACCATTTTTCTCCAATTATTTGTCTAAGACTATGTGATAAAGCAATAAAAATTTCTGCATCTCTAGCATGTTTGAAATCCTTAGCAAATAATTCAAAAAGATTTTCTTCAATTATTTTTTCTAAATCATATTTTGTCACAACTACTCCCTATGCTATAGACTTTTATATAATTTAATATAATCCTTAGATGATTGATCCCAATTAAATTTCTTTCTCATAGCATTTTTAATTATTTTATTAAATTTTTCACGGTCATTTGTATATAGTGAAATC
Source organism: Bacillota bacterium (assembly GCA_023442495.1). GTDB lineage: Bacteria > Bacillota > Clostridia > Tissierellales > Peptoniphilaceae > Helcococcus. Next base: position 1,144 of record JAEZZB010000076.1, on the reverse strand, counting down.
GCTTCTTTTGTCTTAAATAAAAGTTCATGAGCATTTATATTTGCAAAAGTAAATCCTGTTCCTTCATCAGTATATACATTATAAGATTCAACAGTATCTTTTAGTCCGCCTGTTTCCCTAACTATTGGTACTGAACCATATCTCATAGCTATAAGTTGAGATATACCGCATGGTTCAGCTACTGATGGCATCATATATAAATCACTTGCTGCATATATCATATTTGCTTCTTCACTACTGAAATACATGCGTGCAGCCATTTTGCTTGGATATTGATATTGAAAATATTCGAACATTTCTTCATATTCATATTCTCCAGTACCTAATACAACAAATTGTAAATTTTCTTTTAATAATTCTTCTAAAATAAATCTAATTAAATCAAGCCCTTTCATAGATGTTAATCTAGTTACCATTCCAATCATTGGTATATTTTCATCAACAGCTAATCCATATCTTTTTTGTAGTTCTAATTTATTTTTTACTTTTCTATTAATAGATCTTATTGAATAATTTGTTGAAATTATAGAATCTGTTTTAGGATTCCATGTATCAAAATCAATTCCATTTACAATTCCTGAAAGTTTATATGAATGGAAATTAATTACTTCTTCAAGACCTTCACCATAGAATCCCGTCTTAATTTCTTCAGCATATGTCTTTGATACGGTGTTAAATTTTGTAGAATGTACAATTCCACCTTTCATAAATGATATAGCATTATGAAATTCTAGATCATTAAAATTCATATATCCTGTATCAAGACCAGTCATTGCAAATACTGCTGGATCAAAAATTCCTTGATATTTTATATTGTGAATAGTGTATAATGTTTTAGTATCTCTATAGAAGTCATCACCATTTCTAAAATCATTTACATACACAGGTACAAGTCCAGTATGCCAGTCATTAGCATTTATTACATCAACTTTAAAATCTAAATATCTTGGTAGAACAACTACTGCTTTTGAATAGAAAATAAATCTTTCAGCATCGTCAAATTCGCCATATAATTTATCTCTATTAAAATAAGCTTCATTATCTAAAAAATAAAATATAACGCCATCATGTTCTAACTCAAAAACTCCGCAATATCTGTGCATCCAAGCTATATCTACATAGTAATATCCAATATATTTCATTT
>JAEZZB010000131.1 GCA_023442495.1 Bacillota bacterium | reverse complement strand
ATATTATACATAAAAATTTATTGTGAAATTTTTATTACATATATATTTTATCATATATCATAGATTTTTAAAATATAAAAACAAGTTATATCCTACTGTTGTTAATACCCATATATAACTTGTCTATTCATACTATTTAGTTTATTTTATAAATTTTACAAATTACCAATATATTTTTCTGCAGCTATTGCAGCAACAGCGCCGTCACTTGTTGCAGTAACTATTTGTCTTACAGATTTTGTTCTAACATCGCCTGCGACAAATATTCCTGGTACATTTGTCAATGTGTCTTCACCAGCTTTTACATATCCTCTGTCAAGTTCAAGTAAGCCTTCAACCATTTTTGTATTTGGTAAATATCCTACAAATATGAATAATCCAATTCCCGGTTCTCCTGGTAAATTAGTTAATTCTTCAACTTCATTTGTTTGATTATCCTTTACAACTATGCTTTCCATAATCTTATTTCCCTTAACTTCGATAACCTCTTTGTGATATCTAATTTCTATTTTAGGATTTTCCTTTGCATGTTTTTGAATTGATTTTGCAGCTTTAAGCTCAGAACCTCTATAAAGAATAATTACTCTTTTGGCAAATCTAGTTAAAAATATTGCTTCTTCAACTGCTGCATCACCTCCACCAACTACATATACATCACTTCCTGTATAAAATGCACCGTCACATGTTGCACAATATGCAACACCACGACCCACAAATTCTGATTCACCCGGTATATTTAATCTTCTAGATTTTGCACCAGTAGCATAAATAATCGCCTTTGTTTCGTAAGTATTGTCTTTTGATTTTATTATCTTAACTTTACCCTCATCTATAATTTCTAGTATTTCGTCGGATATACTCACTGCTCCGAATTTTTCAGCTTGAGCAAGCATATCCATTGTCAAGCTTGGACCTTGTGCATCAATAACCCCAGGATAATTATCTACTTCAAGTGTTAAACTTATTTGACCGCCGATTTGACCTTTTTCGATTATCGCTGTCTTAAGACCAGCTCTTGATGCATAAAGCCCTGCCGTTAACCCAGCCGGACCTGCTCCTATAATAATTACATCATATTTTTCCATTTTCACCTCATATCCTTAAATCCTGTTTGTCTTAAAGCCTCATATAATACTATATTTGCTGTATTAGCTAAATTCAATGATCTATCACTATCTTTTCTCATTGGAATTTTTATACCATTAATTTTTAAATTCTCATGTATGTAATCATATACACCTTTTGACTCACTTCCAAACATTATATAATCTCCATCTTTATACTCAACATTTGTATAAAAATTATCTGAATGTGTAGTCGCTAAATATACATTTGCATCACTTGCATATTCCATAAAATCTTCGAAACTATTGTGAATAACTAAATCTACATGCTCCCAATAATCCAAACCGACTCTTCTCATTTTCTTAGTATCCAATACAAATCCAAATGGTCTAATCAAATGTAATCTAGTATTGGTCAAATAACATGTACGACCTATATTTGCTGTATTTTCAGCAATTTCTGGTTCGAATAAAACTATATTAAACATTTAAATCTCCTTTAATAAATTATCGTAAATACTTAAATATTATAAGAAGTATAAATGGATAATTCAATTATTTAGATTATTATTTTCCGAGTTTATTAATTATCTTTTCTATTTCTGCAATTTTTTCATTAATATCAATTTCATTACCATTTTCCAGTGAATCTAATACACAAGAATTTATATGAGCAATCAAAATCTCTCTATTTGCAGAATTAATTGCTGCAGAAATAGCCATTAATTGAGTTGAAATATCAAAGCAATACTTGTCTTCGTTAACCATTTTTATTACTCCGTCTAATTGACCACGAATTCTATTTAGACGATTAGTAATATTTTTATGATTAGCTTTCATTAATTTATACCTACAACTTCATACCCAAGTGCTTTAACAGCATTGATTAATTCTTCATCTGAAACACTATCTTTAACTGTTAATTTTGCATTTTTATCTTCTAAAGATACTTCTACATTTTCTGAAAATTCACTTAATGCTCTTTCTACATTCATTTTGCAATGTCCACATGACATTCCTTCGATATTTAAGATTTTTTCTTTCATATCTTCCTCCGATTTTTTAATATCATTTATATTTATATTATCATAATTTACTATATTTTCATCTACTTTATTGTCTAAATGGTCTCTTTCATCTATCTTAAATCTTCTAAGTCTTAGTGAATTACCAACTACAAATACTGAAGACATACTCATTGCAAATGCTCCAATCATCGGACTTAATTTCAAACCAAAGCTTGGATAGAAAAGTCCAACAGCTACAGGAATTGCAATTACATTATAGAAGAAAGCCCAGAATAGATTTTCTTTAATATTTTTAATTGTAGATTTACTTAATTTAATTGAACTTACGATATCTTGCAAATTAGATTTTACAAGTATTAAATCTGCGGATTCTATTGCAATATCTGTACCATCAGCAATACCAATGCCGATGTCTGCTCTCATAAGTGCTGGAGCATCATTGATACCATCCCCTACCATTGCAACAAGCTTACCTTTATCTTGATATTCCTTGATTATTGAATCTTTATCTTG
>JAEZZB010000110.1 GCA_023442495.1 Bacillota bacterium | reverse complement strand
CAGCATTGTCATTTGTATTTACTAGCATATAATAACTTATTGCATATTGAGCTAATACGATATTAAAAGTCATCATACTCAGATATTTTATTTCATTTACTTGCGTTTTACGAATATTTGAATTTATTATTAATAACACTAAAACTACAATCCATAAAATAATAGAAGATCTAGCTAGTACCCCACCAACATCCATTAGTGAACTACTATCATGAAATGTTAAATACGCCAATAAACATACTATAAAAGTCAAAACTAAAAATGAATATGTTATTAAAGTAGCATTTTTAGTTGTTTTATTATCTTTCTTTATTAATGAATATATTGGGACAAATATAGATCCCAATCCAAATAATACTATAAAAATCAAATGTATTATAGACATAATCCCTCGCTAATTACATGTTATTGGATTCATTGAAGTTCTCCAAGGTTCTAAATTCCATTCTCTTTCTACAAGCTGATAAACTAATCTAGCATGCCAATAAAACTGATCACGCATAACTAGTGATTTATCAAACTCATATCTTTTTTACATTTTCTCACCTCCTTTTAGTTTGATTTATATCAAATATGTTATATATATAATTTTTTTTGAATATTAAATTCTTAACATTATTGTACCACACTTTGAAAACTTTTTCAATTTAAGAACTTGTTTTGCTCTCTTTTACGGATTAAATTAAATGAATATTATTTTTAATATCAACTCCAATATATTTTCCCTAATTAAAGTCAATAAGATAAAAATATGGTATAATATTTATATAGCAAATGAGGAGTAAAATATGAACGATAAAAATAAATTGAGAACACTTATTATTGCAATAATTGTACTTGCAATATTATATGTAGTATTTTCAGCAATGAAAATCATTACTGGTCTTGCAATTAAAATAATTTGGATAGTACTTTTAGTATCTTTAGTTTTATATGTAATAAGAAAATTATCAAAAAGACGATAAATAAATTTAAGATAAGTATTAAAAAGACGATTTACTTTATAGTAAATCGTCTTTTTTGAGAAAACTATTCTATATCTTCCCCATTACTTTCTATAACTTTTTTGTACCAATCAAAAGATTTTTTCTTGGATCTATTAAGTGTTCCATGCCCTTCATTGTCTAAATCGACATAGATAAATCCGTATCTCTTCTTCATTTCACCAGTGCCTGCTGATACTAAGTCGATAGGTCCCCAAGTTGTATAACCGAGTAAATCTACACCATCTAGTTCAACTGCAGCTTTCATTTCACGAATATGTTCACGTAAATAATCTATTCTATAATCATCTACTACATATCCATTTTCATCCGGTGTATCCACTGCACCAAAACCATTTTCAACGATAAACAATGGTTTTTGATATCTGTCATAGATTTGATTCAATGTATATCTAAGCCCAAGCGGATCGATTTGCCAACCCCATTCACTCGCCTTTAAGTATGGGTTCTTGATTGAAAAGATTTCATTGTCGTCAACAACATTACTAAGAACCTTTGGATCTGTACTTGCAACTTTTGTTGAATAATATGAGAATGAAACAAAATCTACTGTATGCTCTTTTAGAAGTTTCATTTCTTCGTCAGTTTTTTCAATTTCTATTCCTAATCTTTCCATTTCTTTTAATGCATATTTTGGATATTCACCTCTAACATGAACATCTGTAAAGAAATAATTAGATCTATCTCTTTCATATGCTGCAAATACATCTTTTGGATTTGAAGTATATGGATAAGTAGCCCCCCCAAGCAACATACAGCCAATCATATTGTTTTCATCTACTTCATGTCCGATTTTTGTTGCTAAAGCACTAGCTACTAATTCATTATGTGCCGCCTGATAAGTAACTTGCTTTTTATCTTCTCCTTCTTCAAATACTATTCCCGCACCCATAAATGGTCTATGAAGTAGCATATTGATTTCATTGAATGTTAGCCAATATTTAACCTTGCCCTTGTATCTATTAAATAGGACTGTTACAAGTCTTCCAAAGAATGTAATCATTTTTTTATTACGCCATGAGCCATATTCCTTTGTTAAATGGATAGGACAATCGAAATGTGAAATTGTAACTAAAGGTTCAATATGGTATTTTAATAATTCGTCAATCAATTCATCATAGAATTTTAGTCCCTCTTCATTAGGCTCTAATTCATCACCATTTGGAAATATTCTTGACCAAGCAATGCTAAATCTATATGTCTTAAATCCCATTTCTGCAAATAGTTTTATGTCTTCTTTGAATCTATGATACATATCAATTCCAACTTTTGCCGGATAGTGATATCCTTCTTCAAATTCCAACATTTTCTTGTTCCCCATTGAAATGGCTTTTCTATCTTTTCCAATTGGTATTAAATCAACATTTGCAATTCCTCTACCACCTTCATTATATCCACCTTCTGCTTGGTTTGCAGCTGTTGCTCCACCCCATAAAAAACCTTCTCTAAAAGGCATACTTACCTCCTTTTGATAATGTACAAATACAATATCTTTCACTTCAAAATTAGAATAAAACTCTTATTAATTCTTCTCCAACTTTTACATCATTTTTATCTAATAAAATTAAATCTAGTAAATCATCATAATTTGTGATAACCACAGGAGTAACAGTTTCATATCCTCCATCTTTTAGAATATCTAAATCTACATCTAGTAGCAATTGTCCTTTTTTAATCTTATCACCTTGTTTTACATGAGCTTTAAATCCTTTTCCTTCAAGTTGAACAGTATCCATTCCAAAATGAATCAATATTTCAAGTCCTGAATCAGATGTAATTCCTATAGCATGATTTGTTCCAAACAACATGGAAACTGTACCGTCAACTGGAGAGTATACTTTACCATTTTTAGGCTCAATTGCATACCCTTTACCCAGTGCTCCACTTGCAAAAGCTTGATCTTTGATGTTTTCAAGTTTTATTACTTTACCCTCAATTGGAGCTAACACTACATCCGATTTAGCTTTCATGGTGTTTTCTGTGTTTTGATTTTCATTTTTCTCTTCGATTATTTCTTCTTCTTTCCAGAAGAAATATGTTAATAGGAAACCTATTACGGACGCCACTGCTATGGTAATTAAAACCGCTGGTAGTCCTTTACCTTCCGGACTTAAATAGTTGATAATTGCAAATATTCCTAACCCACCTTGATTGTATCTCGTACCACCTAATAGCATAAATAATCCTCCAGATATTCCACCACCAATACATGAATATATGAAAGGCTTTTTAGCCGGTAATGAGAAACCGTAAATTGCCGGTTCGGTTACACCAAATATACCTGAAATAATTGCTGGTACTGCGAGAGCTTTTTTCTTTGTATTTTTCATCTTCAGCGCCATTGCTGCAACAGCTGCTGTCTGAGCAAAGCTTGCACCAAAATATCCAACCATTATTCTATCAAACCCATTTGCTTGTATTGCAATAATTCCAAGTGGGATAATCGCCCAATGTAATCCAAACATAACGAGCACTTGCCAGAACAGACCCATTATTAATCCAAATAGTTCCGGTGAAAATGCTATTATGGTTTCGAAGAATCCCGTTAATAAATTTGTAAGTGTTGAAATTACCGGTCCAACGACTAATAATGCAATTGGCATCGTAATTAACAATGTAAAGAATGGTACAAAAAATCCTTGTAATACAGAAGGAACATAATCTTTAGCTTTTCTTTCGACCAAGCTACCTAATGCAATAATCACAAGTATTGGAACGACAGATCCCCCATAGTTGTTTGATACAAATGGTATTCCTAAAAACGTGGTATAATAATCACCAATTAATGGTAAACTGCCTAATATTTCTCCGGATGATAATGCTGATGTTTGAATTGCTGGATACATTAATATACCAGCCATTGCAAGCCCTGTAACCGGATTCAATTTAAATTTTCTAGACGCTGAAAAGGCGACTATAAATGGCATAAAATTAAATAGACCATCACCAATTGCATTTAATATTAAATGTGTTCCTGAACCTTTAAAAGTAGGTATTAAGAAAAGAAGTAATGCCACTAGTCCTTTAATAATCCCTGATGCCGACATGGTTCCGAGTATTGGTTGGAACACATCACTCATTAGTGAAATAAAGGCGTCAAATAGTCCTTGCTTTTCTTGAGATTCTGCTGAAACTGTTTCTGTACCTATACAGGCTACTTCAACCACGTCTTCATAAACTCTTGGCACATGATTACCAATTACAACTTGGTATTGACCACCACTTTTCATTAGTGTTACAACACCATCAGTATTTTTTATTGCTTCATCATTTGCCTTAGATTCATCTTTCAATTTAAATCTTAATCTAGTTACACAATGTGTTAAACTATTTATATTTTCTTTACCGCCAACATTTTTTACTATTTGTTCCGCTAATTCTCTATATTTTCCCATTTTTCCTCCATTCAATGTGAGGTTTAGCCAACTTAATGTAACTATCCAAAAAATATTTTCTAAGCTTTATATATTACTCTTTCTATATGAATAGTCAGATATAGTTCTTCTTCTTTTGATATTTCATAATTATATGTATTTTTTAGAAAAGCTCCAATATTCTTCACACAATTGTAGCTATTTCTATATTTAACTTTAATTAATTCAAGAAGCTCATCTTCAACACCATCATTATATGTATTTCCGAGTACAACTCTTTTTGCAAAAAACTTCAAATGAGTTATGAATCTATAATAATATACACTGTCCTCATCAAATTCTTTATTGAATTCATATTTTACAATATTTGTAATATCGTGCATAATATTAGATTCTTCTACTACATCCTTAAAATTACCTCCTTCCTGCGATGCATTGACCAAGTGTAATGCGATAAATCCAGCCTCATCTACTGGAAGTTCCACATCAAATCTTTCCTTTATTAATTTGATAGCAAATTCTCCTATTTTATATTCATCTGGATAAAATCTTTTAATATCCCAAATTAAATCATTTTTAATAAATATATTTATCTTAGATCTTTCAATAGAAGTGTATATGTGATCAATCAAGCTAATATAAAGTAAATCGCTAAGCTTTTTACCCAAATTTTGTTTTGCGTACGAAATAATTTCATCGCCTAAAAGCATATGTTCTAGAGGAATATCTACTATTAATTCCTTAAATTTATGTGAATGATTTTCATTATTCATCACAAAAATTTTCTCAATTTTATCTTCACTAATTGAGTCACCTGGTTTTTTATTAAAACCAAGGCCTCTACCCATAACTATTTTTTCAGAGTCGTTTTCAACAACACTGACTATATTGTTATTTATAACTTTATTAATAATCATAGGTTTCCTCCAAAGTGCAATAAAAAACCTGCCATGCCCAAGGCACAACAGGTTTAGCTTGAATACTCAATAACTATCCTTTAACAATACTAATATATCACATGTATATTTATTTTACAAGCGTTTTACGTTTTCAGTGTTTCTTCTGTAATTGTAAAAATAGAAAAATTTTATTTGGAAAACATATTCAAATTATTTTTGTAATTATCGATTAAAATGATAAACTATATATAGGGATAAGAGGTTGTTATGAAAGAAATAAATTTAAATAATCAAAATTTAATTAATTATAAAAAGATTCCACTATTGAAAAATTTATCTTCTGAAGAATTCGATAAAATTAAGAAAAATATAATAGCTCATGAGTTTTCAAAGGGTGAAGTTATATTTAGATCTCATGATCCGGCAGATAAAATGTTCATTATTCTCTCTGGTGAAATCAAAGTTACAAAAATAATGTCTGACGGAAAAGAACAAATTCTTTATATATATGGTCCTTCCGATTTTATTGGAGGTCACAATATACTATCAGGTGATAAATATGAATATAATGCTTTTGCATTATCAAAAGCTAGGGTTCTTATTATTTCTTCGTATGATGTATTAGGCGTGTTAAAATACAATACCGGTTTTTTACTTGCAATTATTGAACAATCTTTTGAAAGAATAAGAAAAGCCGAAGAATTAATAGATAGACTTTCGGTCATTAATACCGATGAAAAAGTTGCAAAACTTCTAAAAACTCTTATCGGTCTTTATGGTAAAGAAACTAATGACGGAATTTTGATTAGCTATAGGATTACTCAAGAAGAGTTGGGGTCTTTAGCAGGAATTTCGAGAGAAACCATGAGTAGAAAATTAAATCAATTTGAAGAAGAAGGTATACTTAAAATAGTTTCAAGAGGTAAAGTACTTATACTTGATGAAGCTCAATTGGATAATATATTGATATAATTTCTATAAATGACTACTTTATCTATAAGCTAGAATCATGAACTTAAGAAAAAATAAAATTTTCAAAAAACGGAAAAATCATCCATTTTTTGAAAATTTTTATTTTTATAAATTATTTCTAAAGTAATGTATTATTTTATAATCTACACTTTCTATAAAATATTAAAGCTTCATATGGTCTTAAAAAATTTCCCAAACTATCATAATTATGGATAATAATTTCGTAGTCTTTAAAAGCTTCAATTCCATTCACCTCAATATTAACTTCACTGAAATTATTTATGATAATTATTTCTTCATTATCATTTAATCTCTTAAAAGCAAATATTTTGTCATATTCATCAAATAATATTTCAAATTTTCCATCTATGAATACTTCATATTTCTTTCTTAATTCAATCATTTGTTTATAATAATTTAAAATTGAATTCTTATCCTTTAACTGGGATTCAACATTTATATTAAGATAATTTTCATTTATATTAAGCCAAGGCTTAACATTACTAAACCCAGCATATTTGCTATCATTCCATTGCATTGGAGTTCTTGCATTATCGCGAGATTTTGTCTTGATATTTTTCATAATCTCGTCTTTTTCCATTCCTTTTTCAATAGATTCTCTATAGTAATTTAAGCTTTCAATGTCGTCATAATTATCAATATCATTCCAATAAGCATTTGTCATTCCAATTTCTTGCCCTTGATAGATAAAAGGTGTTCCCATTAGTGAAAGTTGAATATTTGCAAACATCTTTGCAGATTCATCATGATATTTTGTATCATTACCCCATCTTGAAACTATTCTTGGAACATCATGATTTTCTAATACATTTGCTTGCCATGCTTTAGAATATAAATTGCTTTGCCATTTAGAAAATATTTCTCTAAATTTTGGGACATTCAAGTTTTTTATGTCGAACTTGTTTTCACCTTGATCAAGTGTCATATGTTGTAATGTGAATATCATTGAAAGCTTTGAACCATCAAGATTTGCCCAAATAGGAACATTTTCATAATTCGCACTCCATACTTCGCCAACTGACATTACATTGTACTTTTGAAATGTTTCTTTTGATAATTCATCGATATATTTATACACATCTGGATAAACGACCATATTCCCTTTGTCGACATTTTTTGCAACGGTGTCTATAACATCAAGTCTAAAACCTGCAACTCCCTTTTTTATCCAGCGATTAATCATCGCATAGAGATTTTTTCTCATATCAGGATTTTCCCAATTTAGAGATGGTTGTTTAGTGTGAAATTCGTGGAAATAGTATTTGTTTAAGGATTCTACATATTCCCAAGCCGACCCACCGAAAGCTGATATTGCTCCATTTGGTAGCTTGTCTTTTTCCCCCTTTCTCCAAATGAAATAGTCATGATATTTGTTGTCTTCTCCCTTTAGAGCTTCAATGAACCATGGATGTTCATCTGAAGTGTGTGAAAGAACTAAATCTAAAATTATTTTAATGTTTTTTTCTTTTGCCTTTGAAATCAATTCATCAAAATCGTCCATATTACCGAATATTGGGTCAATATCTTCATAGTCAGATATATCATAGCCATTATCTGCTTGAGGCGACTTGAAAATAGGTGACATCCAAATGCCACCTATTCCAAGATTTTCAAGATAATCTAATTTACTAATTATTCCCTGTATATCCCCAATTCCGTCATTATTGGAATCTTTAAAAGATTTCGGATAAATTTGATAAATGGTTTCACTTGTCCACCAATTATTCTTCATCTTTCTTAGCTTCCTCTATTATTTTTTCTGCTTGTTCATGAGGAACTTTTTCATATCTTGCAAATTCCATTTCAAATGAACCACGTCCTTGAGTCATTGAACGAAGATCAATAGCGTATTCAAATAGCTCTGCATATGGTGCTTCTGCCATAATTACTTGTGTTCCATCTTCTTGAGGATCCATTCCTAGAATTCTACCACGTTTCTTGTTGATATCCCCCATTACATCACCAAGATATTCTTCCGGAATAGTTGTTTCAAGTTTCATGATTGGTTCAAGTAATACAGGATTAGCTTTCTTAGTTCCCTCTCTAAATGCTAATTGTGCTGCTAATTTAAATGCCATTTCATTTGAATCTACCGGATGATATGATCCATCATAAAGTGTAGCTTTAATACCTACTACCGGATATCCTGCTAAAACCCCTTTTTCTAAAGCTTCTTCAAGCCCTTTTTCTACTGCTGGGAAATAATTCTTTGGAACTGCTCCACCAAATACTTCTTCAGCAAATTCAAATCCATCTTCAATCGGTTCAAATCTTATATATACATCACCATATTGACCTGCACCACCAGATTGTTTCTTATGTTTACCTTGTACTTCAGCCTTTGTTGTTATTGTTTCTCTATAAGGTATACGTAATGGAACTATGTCAATATCAACACCAAATTTATTTTTTAATTTATTGATAACCACTTGTAATTGAACATTTCCAACACCAGAAATTGTTAATTGTTTTGTTTCTTGATTTCTTTCAAATTCGAATGATGTATCTTCTTGTCTTAATTTTATAAGTGCTTGACCTATCTTATCTTCATCTTTCTTAGATTTTGGAACAATTGCATAAGATAGGGACGCTTGTGGTTGACTTAAAACTTTGTAGATTACTTTAGAACCTTTTACTCCTAATGTATCACCCGTTTCTGTTTCATCAAGTTTTGTTACTGCAGCTATATCCCCTGCAACTACTTCATCTATTTCAATTTGCTTCTTACCATTTAATCTATATAGTCCTGCAAATTTTTCTTCTTTATCTTTTGATAGATTGTAGATTGTGTCGTTTTTACTTAATTTACCTGACATAACTTTGAATAATGAAATTTTTCCGATAAATGGATCCACATATGTTTTAAATACATATGCTGAGAATGGTCCATTTTCATCAACAGGAAGATTTTCGCCTTCCACAACTCTAATACCTGCATGAGCTTCAGGATTTGCTGGTGATGGCATATAATATGAAATTATATCGAGTAATTCATCAATGCCATAGCCTTCTGTTGCAGAACCAACAATTAGTGGAACTACATTACCTGCAAGCATTGCCTTAGTTATACCTTTAGAGAATTCTTCAGTTGTAAAATTAATTCCCTCAAAGAACTTTTCCATTAATGCATCATCTGACATAGCAACAGTTTCTGCAAGTTGATTAAATACTTCCTCAACTTCTAACATACGTATATCAGGTATTGCTTTCTTTTCTCTACCAAATCCATTATATGTATAAGCTTCTTTTGTCATTACATCAATTAGTCCCTTAAACTCTTTTCCATGACCTGGATTTGCCCCATCACCTAAAGTTAATACTAATGGTGTAACTTTCTTGCCAAATTGCACGTGTAAATTAGCTACTACTTCATTAAAATTAATGTCTTCTTTATCGATACTGTTTACAAATATAATTCTTGGAAGTCCAATTTTTTCGCAGTATTTCCAGTATTTTTCTGTACCCACTTCAATACCCGCTTGGGCATCAATAACAAATAAAGCAGCTTCACTAGTCTTTAACGCAGTTCTCACTTGACCTTCAAAGTCGAAATAACCTGGTGTGTCTAGTATATTTATTTTAGTATCTTTCCATTCTAAACTAGCTACTGATAAGCTTGTAGATGCTTGTCTTTCAATTTCTTCAGGATCAAAGTCAGATACCGTGTTACCAGATTCAACATTACCAAGTTTTTTAATCTCCCCTGCCTTGTATAACATAGCCTCCATTAAAGAGGTTTTTCCGCTACTACTATGTCCTACTAAAGCAAGATTTCTAATTCTTTTTGCATTATAGTTTTTCATAAAGCTTCCTCCGTTATTTACTTCATAAGATTATTATATTATAAAGGAAAACGTATATCAATATTTTTTTAATATATCTATTTTATTTTACAATCTAAAATATAAAATAGAGCTATTAAATTAAATCGACGTAGTAAATTCAAATTTACTACGTCGATTTAATTTAACTAATTTTCTTTATCTATATTATTTATTAAAGATGATTTTAATTTTCTATAATATTTTATTGCGAAAAAACCAAATACAAATGTTAGTACAAAACCTATCCTATATGGTATCTTTGTAATTATAGCCGATCCTTCTAAAATTTGAATATGTTCAAAAGGGTCTGAACTCAAATATTTTAAAGTTAAAGTATAAAAAAAAGATATTACTGTTGAAATAGAATTAAAAATAAATAAACTTTTATATAAATCATTTATAGATTGCATAGAAACCTCCATCAATAAACTTTGTAACTTTATATCTACCAGTCTTTACCTCTGTTCCATCTTTACGAACGCCATAGCTCTGTCTTGTTTCAACTCTAAATCTTGCTTTATACTTAATATTTCCTCTTTTATTTTTTGGAACTGGAAATTGTGAACTCTTACCTACACTTACAGATGCACTCATCCCATTCACATCGAAGGTTAAACTTGTTTGCTTTGTATATTCCATTGAAGCACCATGTTTGCCACCAAATACCCATCCATCATTTCCTAATAAATATATATTATTAGATATATAACCTGTATTATAATGAGATACATATTACTATAGGTTCTTACTATAGGATTACTTTGACAATTTGGATAACCTGGCATATCTGGTAAACACGCTGAATTACTTATAATATTTAATTTGCTTTTTTTAGGAATTAAATCACACCCTTCAAGCATTAAAAAATTTTCTAAACTTTTAGAATTTTCAAATTCGTAATAAGCATCTTCAAATTTATTATAAACTATATTTGATTCTATAATCTCAAATTTATTACATGAATCTAATGATTCTAATAAATCTGTAACATTATCTTCAACCAAAAAACTTCCATTCGCTTCTACTTAATTACCTATAATCAAGACAGAAAAAAATGAAAATAACAAGACTACTAATCTCTTAATATTCATCTCCTAGATCCTTATAGATATATTTAAGTAATAAATTATATATACTTATTACTTATTTATATAATAACTCCGTTTTTTTTTTATTGTCAATAGTTAAACAATTGTGTTTTATAATTTTAACTTAATTATTTATAATTTATATTCTTATTAAAATAAAAAAGGAGAATAGAATAATTTCAATCTCCTTTTTTATAATATTCTTGTATAGATAAGTTATCTTATTAAATTTTCTACAAATTTCCTTCTATTGTATATATGGAAGTGGATTTACTCTATAACCATTTACAATCACTTCAAAATGAAGATGATTTGCAAATGAATATCCAGTATTTCCAATAGGTCCAATATATTGGCCTCTAGTTACTTGTTGACCTCTACTTACTGGAGGATTAGTAGCCATATGAG
>JAEZZB010000088.1 GCA_023442495.1 Bacillota bacterium | reverse complement strand
AGCTTCTTTATGTATAGATATAAAGCCCTCTCCAATAATAGTGCCAACATCCATAAAACCTGCATTTACAGCCGTTAAAAATATTACAAGTCCTACAAAAGCAAAAATAAATCCTGTAATTATCTGTCTATTTTCTCTCTTGCCCAATTTAAAAACAAATACTTGCATTAAAATATATATGACCAAAATTGGAGATAATGATACTAATGCTTCTATAATCTGACTTGGTAATATTTGTAGAAATGGTGCAAATATTGAATTTGTCTGTGTAACAGAAATGCTCAAACTCTCTGAAAATTGATTATTACTTGAAAATAGATCTAATAATAACACTCCTATTATTGCTCCGGAAGATGCAAGTGCAACAAGTCCAAAAGAGACTGTTTCCCCTGCAATACTATCCTTTTTTAACTTAGATACACCAGTAGATAAAGCAAGTATAAATGGTACAGCAAGCACCCCCGTTGGCGCCCCCGAAGCATCAAATGCAATTCCTAAAAATTCCTCTGAACTAAAAATAGCAAGTCCAAAAATTAATACATAAACTGCTATTAATATATTTCTAAGTGATAAATTATAGAATATTCTTATAAAACCTACAGAAATCATGAATGCTAGTCCGATAGAAACCACAATAAATAACTTAATTGATGATATAGCACCTGAAGTTACAGATTGAACTTGACTTCCTAGGACCAATAAGCCTGGTTCAGCAATTGATATAAAAAATCCTAGAACCAATCCAGACAAAATAACAATAAATATATTATTCCCTCTGGCAATTGCATTGCCAACTTTCTCACCAAATGGAGTAATTCCTATATCTACACCCAATAAAAATATAGTTAATCCTATGATAATTAATATTGAGGAGATTATAAATCTTACAATTAACGGCATTTCCAAAGGGACTAAGGTAAAGTTTATAATCATAACTATAATGGTTATAGGCAGTACAGTAGAGGTCATCTCTTTTATTTTTTCATAAATTAAATTCAATAATCCCTCCCATCATAATTTTTAATTCTTTAAAAATATTCGTTATATGTTTTTATACCCTATTTAATAAATAAACAACTACTTAATCACTAAATGATATGCTAGTCTTTCATATTTTCCTTCAATATAGACTATTCCAATATATTTAAAACCATTTCTCTTAATATTAAGCTGCATTATCTTATTAAACTTATGTGTATCTATTCTAATATTATTTGATTTGGTCTTCGCAAATTCTAGCGCAGTATTAAATATACCTCCTTTTTTCCCAGTTGATGCAATCTTATGTATCGCTACATAAGGTTCGTTATTAAGCCATTTTTCTTCTAATTGCTCATAATCTTTATCATAATCATATAGAGAAAAGACTCCTATAATTTCTTTTTCATCTATAATAGTATACATTCTTTTATGTTTAATATCTGTGACCACAGACTCATATTCAGGTCTATTTATTCCCCATTGATTTGGATTATTGGTATTTCTCATAAATTCTCTAGCCTTCTCATATATCAAAAGTATTTTTTTTAAATCTGCCATTGTGGCTATTCTTATTTCCATAAATTTCTCCTTAAATTTCACTTTAACTAGATAATTTAAATAGTAAAAACGCATTTTCTTTTCTAAATAATCATTTTATAAATATTTAGAATATTTAAATGCGTTAAATTAAATTTCTATTTATTCAAAATATGTTTCTCTACAAAAACACCAATTCCGTCTTCTTCATTACTTAATGTAATATAATCTGCAGCATCTTTAAGTTCGGAAACAGCATTTCCCATTGCAACCCCATTTCCTGCTAATTCAATCATTGATAAATCATTATAACTATCACCAAATGCATATATATTTTCACGACTAATTCCAAGATATGATGCTATTTCTAATAGTGCAAATCCTTTTGTAACATCTTTTGGCATCAATTCAAAAAAATAAGCTTCGGAATACATGGTACTAAATTCATTTCCAAACTTTTCTCTTATTCTATCAGCTGGCTCTTTAATTTTAGTAGGATCTTGAGCAAATAATATATTGTTTGGTTCAAAATCAATACTTGAAGATAAATCTTCAATAACTACAACTTCCATATCTTCATTTTTCATAGTTACTTCTTCTAATTTATATGTATCCATACTATTTACATAAATTTTGTCATCATAATATATAAAATAGTCAATATCTATAGTTTCACTAAATTGAAGTATCTCACGCGTATCTTTAATAGATAATTTATGATTAATTGGTGTTTCCATTGTTTTCATATCTGTAACGACTGAGCCATTATAATTAGAAATATATGATTCATATTTATCCATTTCTAATTCTTTCGCATATCCAAGCACCCCTTTTGGTGATCTTCCCGATGAACAAACTACTTTATGCCCTTGTCTTTGCGCTTCAATTAAAGCATTTTTTGTTCTTTCAGTTATCTCACCCTTTGAATTTATAAGAGTTCCATCAATGTCAACTGCTATTAATTTACTCATAATTTCCTCCAAATAAATTATTTTCTAAATATTTTGCAACTCCATCATCATTATTACTAAGTGTAATTTCAGTTGCAATCGCTTTTAACTGTTGTATAGAATTTTCCATGGCTATTGCTCGACCCGCGATATTAAACATAGAAATATCATTGCCATGATTTCCAAAAGCCCATATATCCTTTGTATCAATATCTATTTTTTCTGCAATATCCAATATGGCAAAGCCCTTTGATCCGTTTTTTGATGTAATCTCTATTGATAAAATGGATGTAATACTTACCATAATTCTATCTTGAAATTTTGCTACAATGTGCCTTTGTATCTCTTCAAGCTTGCTTTTTTTCTCATTGATAATAACTTTATTAACTTCTACTTTATCGATAAAAATATCATGTATGGGTTTTACCTTTTTTAAAGTTAATCTTCTAAATAATTTAAATGGAATTTTTGAATTTGATCCTTCATAGATTGCATCTTTTTTATAAACTGAATAGTCAAGTCGCAATTCATCCAAAAAGTGAAATAGCTCTTTTAAAACTTCATAATCAAATGCACTATTTCTAAAAACTTCACCCGTTTTAGCATCAAAAATTAATGAACCATTTAAACTAGCCATATATCCGCCATACTCATTCAATTTTATTTTGTTCGCATACTTTATCATTCTATCAAATGATCTTCCTGAAGCGAGCACGACAACATTTCCTAGTTCTTGTGCCTTTATTAAAGCCTTTATTGACCTTTTAGAAATTCGCTTTCTCCAATCCAATAAAGTTCCATCCATATCAATTGCTAATAATTTTTTCATCATCTCACCTTTTTATTAGTAATAATTTAATTATAGAGTATATAATGAAATATTTAAAATAAAAAAGCACTATTCAGTGCTTTTTATATAGAATATAAAAGTTACAAATTTAATACTTTGTCTATCTAGATATTTTTATTTCTAGATTTTTTAATAAATACAATTGCTCCTATTGAAATCAAGCCAATCACTATATAAAGACCTATTCCAGAATCTCCAGTATGTGGATTGTTGTTTTTATCATTATTAAAATTGTTTTCTTTATTTGTTTCTTCTTTTATTTCTACTTCAATTTCTACAGTTTCTTTTTCTGTTTCTTTTCCAGTTTCAACTTCAGTTTCTTTTCCTGTTTCTTCTTCAGTTTCTTTTTCTGTTTCTTCTTCAACTTTTTGAACAAGTACAAGCGTTGATAATGGAGCAACTTCAACTACACCTTCTTGAACTTGTAATTCTTCAAGTCCTAGTGAATTCGCTTTTTGATTTCTTACCAATACTTTGTAAATACCATTCTCAACTTCAAACTCTCTTGATTCTCTGCTTGCATTATGAGCTATATATAAATCTTTGTCGCCATTTTCTAATTTGTATGAAACTAAATCATTTGATTTTGAGATTTCTTTAAATACTTCATTTATTTGTGAGTATTCTTTTAGATTGAATACATCGTAAGCTTTTCTAATTTTGATTAATTCTCTAAAATAATCAATATTATCTTTATACTCTAATACTCTGTCCCAATCAAATTGATTTACTGAATCAGGTGACTTATAGGAATTATGGTCTCCACCTTTTGTACGTGCCCATTCTTGACCAGCATGTATAAATGGTGTCCCTTGAGCAAGCATTACAATTGAAGTAGCAAGCTTGTGCATTTTTAATCTTGTTTCTTCGGTGTCATCCGGATTTGTAATTTCCAGTTTATCCCAAAGAGTTAAATTATCATGTGCTTCTACATATTGAACTACTTGTGAAGCAGATACATAACCTTGAAGCCCTTGAGCACCTTTTATATTTTGCATAATATATGATTCTTGACCAGATTTACCATTTACAAAACCAGGATCAGTCGCTGTAAATACATTACCTTTTACACCATCTCTAATATCATCACTAAAGAATGATAATTTTGGCATCTTAGCTGCATTCTTTTGAGTAGCTCTTAAATCTTCAGAAATACCCATGTCCATATTCCATCCCTCACCAAGGATAAATATATTTGGATTTATCTTAACTAATTCTTCGTAAACCATATTCATAGTTTCATGATCGTGAGTTCCCATTAAGTCAAATCTTAGACCATCAAGTTTATATGTTTCTACCCAGTATTTTGTTGAATCTATGATAAATTTACGCATCATCTTTCTTTCAGATGCAGTTTCATTTCCAACACCTGTTCCACCCAAGAATCCACCTTTATCATCTTGTCTGAAATAGTATCCTGGAACAACATATTCAAATGAATGTCTTGCTGGATCAAATACATGATTATATACAAC
>JAEZZB010000079.1 GCA_023442495.1 Bacillota bacterium | reverse complement strand
GTTGCATAATGGTTAATTTTAGAAAATATTTCATGTATTTCAATATAGCTAACTAATGATTTATCTAAAATTTCTTTATCGTTTAATTTGCCTTTGTACTCTTCTACAAATTTATCAACTAATCCTTTAAATTTTTCTAATGCTATTTCATAATCTTCTTCAGTTTTATAGATATGTGTTATATCCCATGTTTGATTTAATGGCGCTTTACTTCTTTTCATAATCGCTCCTATTTTTCTTACTAAAATCTTATTGAAAATATTATATCATATAAAAAAATAAAAAATGTACAATATTGAGTATTGTCACTTAATTTTGTACATTTTATATTTAATTATTTATCATTATCAAGTTTAGTATTATATCCCTTATTTGAATTTGGTCTATATTCATTTGGAAATTGTTGATCTGTTACAATGTCTAAAGTATTATTTTTCAATAATTTATAAATTTCATAAGGCTTATCTATACCAATTAATCTATGACCATATTCAGTGTATCTAGTATCCCCATTATAATAACTTTGATCAGGTGTTAGTTGTATAGTTCCTTTTCCCCTTATTTTTTCTAAAATTCCGACATTTAGTTTAAGCTTATCAATCTCTCTATATTCTATACTTTGAATATCTTTACCTATCACGCCAGAAAATATATAAACTCTTTTGTCGGTAATAATATATTCAATCTTTGATGATTGGATATATCTTAATATAGGATTTATTATAAATATTATAAATGGTATTGCTAAAAGTATTAATGGGAAAAATTTAAACATTATACCAGGATTTAACATTTCATCCTCAAAAAATTTAAATTGTCTTCCAATAAAAACTACAGCAACTGTCCAAATCAATAGAAATATCAAAACTCCAATATTTCTTAAATGCCAAAAAGTATATATAAATTTATCTGGCTTTGCTATCTCTATAATCTTCTCATTATCATCTATAAAATCTCTATACACAGTGTCCTCCTTACTAATAAATGTTAATTATTTTCTAAATTTTATATTTTTCCATAAAATCCATATCAGAATTTTCGTCTATTTCTTCTAACAATTTTATTACAGCACTATCATTGTTTGAACCGATTTGATATTTTGCAATTTCTAATAATCCATCAGATGATTCTTGCATAGCTATTGAATATTTCGCTAATTTCATCATTGATAAATCATTGTTACTATCTCCAAATGTCATAGTATCTTTAATATCAATATTATATTTATCTTGAAGATATTTAAGACCAATATGTTTTCCGCCATCTTTAGAAAATACATCTATCCAGTCTGGGCCACTTTGGCTTATATGCAATTGAGGATATTTTTCTTGTAATTTTACAGACACATCATACACATCTTTTCTTCTCTTCACTGTTGCAAGTGCTACAAGTATAATCTCTTCATCTTTCGGAATATCTTCAAATGAATCAATTTCTACTAAATTATTAAATACTTTAGCAAGTTCTTCAAAAATAGAATCTTCGCTCTTAAATAGATATAGTCGTTTGTCCGTATTTACTTGAGTATAAAAATCTTTACTTTTACTTATGTCATTAATTACTTTTCTTGCAATTTCTCTATCTAATGAATTTACATGAAACAAGTCATACGCCTTTCCAATTGTATTTCCATTGTCCGTAACAAAATAAAGATTAGGTATTGTTTCATCGTCAATATAATACAAAGATTGTAAAAAACTATTCCCAGTTGCAATAGCAACAATAATTCCCTTGTTATATAGTTTTTTAACTATATTTCTAAATCTTATTTGATCATATTGTTGATCATTTCTAAGAAGAGTTCCGTCTAAATCAATTGCAATTAACTTTACCATAAAATATCCTTTCAAAAAAATAGTTATTGATATTATAACAAATTGTCATTAATAGTTCATTATCGAAATATTCTCATAAATTTTTATTTTTAAATTAATAATATATATTCATTAAAAATAATAAAGAAATATTAATTATAAATTATTATATACCCATTGATAATAAAATTATATCATTATAAGCTAAAAGACTGTAAACCCGAGGTTTCCAGTCTTTTCTTCAATTGTTATATTTAACCCATTAACTAAACTCTTTTCAACTCAAACTTCACTTTTCTATCATTTAGTTCCATTTCTTTGGTTTCTAATGAAGCTCTTTCAAATTTTACAGCTAGTGTTTCTTTCATAATTTCATCTTTGAAGTTTTCAAGCGCTTTGAAAGTTTCATCATCTGTATCAACTGTAATTTCTATTTCGTCTGTTACTTCATAGCCATTTGATTTTCTTTGTTGTTGAACTTTAGAAACTAGTTCTCTCATATAACCTTCGTCACGAAGTTCTGGTGTAAGCTCTGTATCAAGTATTACAAAGATATTTTTATCCATTGTTATATCAAAACCTGCTTTACTTGAAATACGAATATCTATGTATTCTTTCTTGATTTCTACATTTTCACCATTTAAATCCATAAATACAGGACCCTCTTCTAATTTGTCTAGTAATTCTTTAGGATTTACTGATTTTAATTCTTTTCCTAAAGCACCGACATTCTTACCTAGGATTGAACCACAAACTTTAAAGTTCGGTTTTAGTTCAAAGTTCATATATTCTGATAAATCATCGTTAAATACAACTTTTTTAACATTTAACTCTTCTTTAATTAATGGCAATACGTCTTTTAATACGGCTTCATGTGATTTATCTAGAAGTATTTCTGAAAGTGGTTGTCTTACCTTTATTCCAGCATCTTCTCTTGATGATCTGCCGAGAGTTACTATTTTTCTAACTAAATCCATTTTTGCTTCTAGATTTTTATCAATTAAAGATTCATCTAATTTTGGAAGCATTTCTAGATGAACTGATTTTCCTTCAGTTAAATTATGATACATTTCTTCAGTTGTAAATGGTATCATTGGCGCTAATAGTTTTGTAAGTCCTAATAATACTTCATAAGTAGTATTGTAAACTGATTTCTTGTCTTCATTTACCTCTGATTGCCAAAATCTTCTTCTATTTCTTCTTATATACCAATTTGAAAAATCTTCTACAAGAAATTCAGAAATTGCTCTTGCAACATTTGTATATTCAAAGATTTCCATTTCCTTGTTATAATATGCAATTAATGAATTGTATTTTGAAATTAACCATCTATCGATTTCTTGTCTATTTTCATAATCTACGAAGAATGAAGTTGGATCTATATTATCTGTTTGTGCATATAGTTGGAAGAATGAATAAATATTTCTATATGTTCTAAATAGTTTTGCCTCAACTTCTCTTACACCATCTTCATCAAATTTTGTTGGTATCCATGCTGGAGATACATAAATTGAATAGAATCTTACTGCGTCAGCACCATATTTATCAAACATTTCAAACGGATCAAGTGTATTTCCCTTTGATTTAGACATTTTCTTTCCTTCTTTGTCTAAAACAAGGTCATTTGCAAGTACATTTTTATATGGAGCTACACCCTTATACATTGTAGAAATAGCCATTAATGTATAGAACCAACCCCTTGTTTGGTCAATTCCTTCAGATATGAAATCTGCTGGGAATAGGTTTTTGAATTTTTCTTGATTTTCAAATGGATAATGATTTTGTGCAAATGGCATTGCCCCTGAATCAAACCAAACGTCCATTACATCTGGAACTCTTGTATAAATCGAACCATCATCACCTTTTAGATGAATATTGTCTACAAATGGTCTATGCAAATCTAGAGTTTCAATATCCACATTTTCAACGGCTTTTTCTTTAAGCTCTTGTCTTGATCCTACTGTCATGAAATCACCTTTGTCATTTACCCATACTGGTAGAGGAGTTCCACAATATCTTGAACGAGATATTGCCCAGTCTTTGATATTTTCAAGCC
>JAEZZB010000072.1 GCA_023442495.1 Bacillota bacterium | reverse complement strand
GTATATAGATAATAATTTTGGTAATAAATTGGATAGTGATGATAATTTTTCTTCGCAAATAGAATACATATTATTTGGAAATCAAAATTTGAAGTCAAATGTATCAAGTGTAGAGAATTCAATTTTTGCGATAAGATTATTATTAAATTCTATTTATGCATACACAAATGCAGATTTAGGTAGAGAAGCAACAGCAATTGCAACTGCTATAGCTGGATGGACTGGATTTGGTGTTCCAATACTTAGAACGATTATATTGAGTATGATGAGCATATCTGAATCTGCAATAGATGTAAATACTATTAACAAAAATCAGTATCTTGAATCCTATAAAAACAAGGCTACGTGGCAAGTTTCAATTGGTGGATTATCAAATTTATTATCTAAAGAATTGAAGGAGATAACGAGTAATACAATAGATAATATTTATGAATATATTCAAAACTATACAAATGAAGGTGTTGAGTACTTAAATGACAAGCTAAACGAATTTACGAAACAAACTATAGATGGAGTTGCTCAAACAGTTATTTCAGAAATGATAAATCCGATACAAAGTATAATTGCAAATAATATAAATAATCCTATTAATGATTTGAAATCACAAATAAATGAAAGTTTTAATACAATTCAAAATGATATTTATTCAAGTTCTGACAAAATTAAAAGCATTAAAATTGAATTATTCAACTATATCAAGGATACTGTAACAAGTCAAATTAATAGTATAAATGAAATAAATTTTCAATCATATTTTAATGAATTAGTAGTTAAAGTTGAAAATATGATTAATGAAAAAACAAGCGATATAATAAATAATTTTAAATCAAATATTCAAGATTTTATCTCAGATAATAAGCTTGATAGTAAAATTAAAATTAATGAAATTATAGACCGATACATTTTGGAAATGGGTGGTAAAAAAACTTACATAAACGGAAGTAACAGTGGGCTTTCATTCAAGTACAGAGATTATCTAACTTTGGTTGCTTTTTTTAGAATAAATATTGATAAGAAAAGTGTGCTAAATAGAATGACATTTGTGATGGATTATGAATTAAAGAAAAAAAATCCGGGATTTAATATTATGAACATTATTACAAATGTTGAAATTAAGTCAAATACGGAGATTGATGTTTCATTATTGAGTAAATATATTAAACTGGAAAAGATAAGTGAAAGCATATCAGGAGGTTATTAATGAAAAAAATATTTATAATTTTAACCTTTATACTATTAATTGGATGTTCAAAAAAAGAAGAATATAAATTGTTTGAAGGAGAGTACGAAATTTTAAATGATTATATTAATATAGATAGAAACTGGTCAGAAAAATCAGGCATGTATGGAATTTTTTTAACTGATTATGAGAATTTTATAATTATAAATAAAATAGATGAAGATGAAAATTTAGATTATAAAATATATGAAGATATTAATTTTTATTTACCTAAACATTTTAATATAGATAAACATACTGAATTAAAACTGGAAAATGATGAATTTTGCTACTACAAATATGATGGAGATTATCAAGTTTCTAAAGGTAAAATTTTCAAAGATGGTGGAAAATCAATATATGTCATGATAAGCGTAAAAGAGGGAGATATAAATAATTTATATGAAAAGACATTCAAATAGTGGATTTATAACCATTGAAGCATCTTTTATTTTTTTTATATTTGTAATTTCATATTTCATTGTAAATAGTGTCGCTTTAAGTATTATGACAGAGTCAGTAACTAAAAAAGCATTGTATGAGACGGCTCTTGATTTGTCTAATTATGCTGTAATAGTCGATAGAATTAATTTAACTGAAGATTTGACAACTCAACAAATTAGTTTTGATAAGTATAAAAAAATTATTTTGAATGAGTTTGACAAAGATATAAATTTATTAAATTTATTTGATTTATTAAAAAAACAGTTGACAAATGATACACAAAGTTTTGTAAATAATCAAGTGTATAATCAAATTATCAAAAATATTCTAATTAGTAAGATTAAAAATATTAATGGATCTAAAAATGGAAATATTGGATTTTTGGAGTCTCTTGATAATATACAAATAACAGATTTAAGATTTTTTGATGATGGTAATAAAATTTCAATAAAAATCAATTATCCAATAAATTTAGATAGATTCAATATATTTAATTTCAAAAATAATGTTACTCAATATGTTGAAATAGACACCTGGATAAATGGAAACAATAAAATTTTGGATTCGATTTGGCAAAAATCAAATTTTGAAAGAGGGCGATATTTTGCCGAAAAACTTAGAAATAGTGGAGAAGTTGTAATCAAAAGAGGAGTAGGACTTGATTTATATAATCCTGATACCAATACTATAAGCCAAGTTTTCTCTTTAAATATTTTCGATAAATCATATTTGGAGAATAAATTTATAAGTGAAAATTTTTATAAACAAATTGAAATATATTATAAAGAAGTGAATACCAACTTAACCAAAACTAAAAACAAGATAATCACAAATAACGATGAGTTGATTAATCTTTCAAATCCTAAAGTAAAACTTGTAATAGTCATGCCTAATGAAGCGAAAGAGCTAGAATTTGATTATATTCGTTTGCAATTAATTGGCGATATTGAATTTATATTTATGGAGGATGCAATTATTGATTAATTCTATTTTATTTTATAAATATATGAAAAGGGAAAAATACATTAATTCAAAATATATCCTATTATTTTTATTATTAATAAATGTAATAAGCTTAAATTTTTTTTCAATAGATTATCATTTAGCTTTATCTATACTTTTAATTGGAGCTATTGTTGATATAAAGACATATAAGATACCAAATTATATTGTTTTATCAATATTTTTATTAGGCTTGATAAAATTAAAATGTAATATCGAATTTAATTTTATAATGTCATTAGTTGTGATTATATTTTTATTTGTTCTTGCAAATTTTAAAAATTTGATTGGAATGGGTGATATTAAGCTATTTATTTCACTATTAATATATTTAGGGGGAGAACGTTTTATATTATTAATGTTAATTCTATCGGTACTTTTATTCTTTTTTTCGATTTTTATAATAGTTAAAAGATCTGATTTAAAAAAAATACCATTAGCACCATTTATAACCATTTCATATGTTTTGTTAGGAGTTCTGATATGAAATATATATTAAATTACATATTAATAATAATTGCCTCAATGATTTTGGCTATTTCGTTATATCAGAATAATGATATAAATGAAAGAGCAAAAAAACATGAAAATACGGGCGATAAATTTTTTGAAGATGGAGTATATAATGAAGCGATTATAAATTATAAAAAATCAATAGAAATCATTGAAAATATAGAAACAAGTAAAAAGTTAGTTGAATCGTATCTAAAGAATTTAAGTATAAATGAAGCCATAAAAGAAATAGAAAATTCTAAATTTGAGCAAGATTATGTTTCTAAAATTCAAGCAGAAATATTAGAAGTATATTTATCTCAAAATGATTATAGAAATTTTAATAATTATCTGAGCAAAGTAAATGAAAAAGTTAAGAATAAATATTTATTAACTGTATTTAATCAATATATAAAAACAGGAAAATTATATGATGATGTAAAATACTCTCCAGTTTTTAATAAATTTATAGTTAAAAAAGATGATAAATGGATGATTGTAAATGAAAATGGTAGAAGTTTAAATCTTGAAAAACATGAAGAAATTCTTGGAGTTTGGGAAAATTATTATACTGCTAGAGATGGATTTTATACAAAAGTTTATGATGCTTCAGGAAATATAAAAGCAAATCTAAAAGGAGATTACAAAAACTTTTATGAAAATTTTATAATAAAAGAAGACAATAATGGAATGTGTTTTGTAAATAGAGCGGGAGAGAAACAAAGTGATACTTATACCAAAATAACAAATTTTTCTAATGGTAAAGCTTTAATTTTTAATGAGAAATGGAAATTAATTGATAATAAATTTCAAATAATTGAAGAGTTTGATTTTAAGGATATTAAAATTGATGAATTTAATAATGCTATATATGACGATAAGATAATTTTTAAAGACGAGAAATATAGAATATATGATATTAAAAATAATAAATTTTCCAAAAAATATGATGATATAGACTTTTCATATGGAGAATATATTGCCGTTAAGAAAAATAAATGGGGATATATAGATCAGAATTTTAATAAAGTAATAGATTTTAAATATGATGATGCCAGTTCATTTACTTTGGATAGAGGATTGGTTAAATTAAATAATAGATTCTTTATTATAAATAAAAGAGGGTTTGAGTTCAGAGTAAATAATAAAATATTCCCATTTAATCATAAAGGAGTGAGTTTTATCAAAACTAAAGATGGTTACGAATTAATAAAATTACTGAGGTATGTGAATGATTAAAATTAAAATAAATAAAGACATGGAAAACAGATTTATCTCAAATATGATTAAAAATAATAACATAAAGACAATAATTCCATTTATTATAAAAGATGACGATATCATAATAGACGAAAAAAATTTAGTAACATTAAAGGATAAATTAAGCTGTTTAATAGATTCAAAAACTCTTTTGATATGGTTAGATAAACTATTTTTAAGTGTTGAAATTATAAATAAATACATGATTGATGAAAACTATATATATTATGATTTAGATAAAGTTTTTATAAAGAATGATAATATTTATTTACTTGTAAATCCATATATGCAAAATAGTAAAAATATAAAAGATTTATTCTTTGAAATTTTAATGGACTATAAAATAGACGAGGATGATTTTGATATTAGATTAATAAAAATAAAAAACGAATTGGTTAATAGTAATTATAATCTTATTACGCTTAGAAAAATAATTAATGACAATATAAATTATAATGAAAATAAGAAGAAAAAAATTATTTCGAAAAATAAAAAAGAAAATGTAAATATTTTAGAAATACTTAAAAATAAATTCGCTTATAATAACGATAGAATAGTAAAAGAACATGATTTAGACAATGTATTTAAATTTCCTAAAAAACACAAAAAAACATTTGACAAAAGTTAAAAATTTTTGTATTATAAATGGGTATCAAAAAGTGACCGAAAATTAAATATAAAAATTAAAAAAAAATATTTGACAAAAATAAATATATTTAATATAATAAGATAGTCACGTTAGTGGCCCTATGGTCAAGTGGTTAAGACATCGCCCTTTCACGGCGGTAACCCGGGTTCGAATCCCGGTAGGGTCACCATATATATGGGCGTTTAGCTCAGTTGGGAGAGCATCTGCCTTACAAGCAGG
>JAEZZB010000001.1 GCA_023442495.1 Bacillota bacterium | reverse complement strand
ATCCGAATCCTCCGTCAAGCAGTCCACCTTCATTTCTTGCTAATGATTTCATATTGAAATCTAAATAAATACTCCAGTCATGAGGAAGATCTACCGATTGCCATTGATTGCTCTCATCACTTAAATTTGTCCGAATTTTCGAAGCTTTTCTTTTCGACACTTTTTTTTCAATATATTCACTGCCAATTTTTGAAAATACGCTAAATGGCATATCCTCGCCCCTAAAGAATTTCCAGTCTTTATTAAAATCCAAATATTTCTTAGCCATATTACACTCCTATATCTGTCTAATTTAATATTACTTGAATCTTTAAATACTAACAATATTTCATAGCATTTAGAATGATTTTACAAACTTTATTAAAAAAACTAGAAATAAAGAAAATGTTTTCATGGAAAATTATATATATAAATTTATGATATAATTATTTTAATAATTATTTAGGAGATACAAATGTTATCACATGTAGAAATGAAGCGAAACGCTAGAAATTTTGCTAAAAACTGGAAAAATAGAGGTTATGAAAAAGGTGAGAGTCAAGTATTTTGGCTTTCTTTACTTCAAGAAGTTCTAGGTGTGGAAAGACCTCAAGATTATTTGATATTTGAAAATCAGGTTAAATTAGATAAAACTTCTTTTATAGATGCTAGAATTCCTTCTACTCAGGTGCTTATCGAGCAAAAAAGTATCAATAAAGATTTAAAAGCTGCGATAAAACAATCCAATGGCTCATATCTTACTCCAATACAACAAGCTAAGAGATATGCTGCTGAATTGCCTTATTCTGAAAGACCTAGATGGATTGTAATTTCAAATTTTCAAGAAATTCACATTTATGATATGGAAAAACCTCATGCAGAAGCGCAAATAATACTATTAAAAGATCTCGAAAATGAGTATTATAGACTACAATTCTTAGTAGATAGAAAAGATGAACATATTGAAAAAGAGCTTGAAGTTTCATTAAAAGCTGGTGAACTTGTTGGTAAGCTATATGATGCATTGTTAAAAGAATACAATAATCCTAATGATGACGAGACTTTGCACAATTTAAATCAATTATGTGTAAGACTTGTATTTTGCTTCTACGCTGAGGATTCCGGACTATTCGGAAGACACAATATGTTCCATGATTATCTAAATAATTTCCGAGATAATGAAAATACATTTAGAAAAGCTTTAATTAGTTTATTTAATATTTTAAATATCAAAGAAGAAGATAGAGATCCATATGAAGATCAAGAATTACTCAATTTTCCATATGTAAATGGAGGGCTTTTTGAAAATAGCAATTTAATAATTCCACGTTTAAATAAAGAAATTATAGATATTATACTAGACCAAGCATCTTATAATTTCGACTGGTCTAACATAAGTCCAACTATATTTGGTGGAGTTTTTGAATCTACATTAAATCCTGAAACTAGGCGTGTAGGAGGAATGCACTATACTTCTATTGAGAATATTCATAAACTAATAAATCCTCTATTTATGAATGATTTAAATGAAGAATTTAGTGAAATTAATAAGATTGGCGTAGAAAAAAGAAGAAAACAAAAGCTCTTAGAGTTCCATGAGAAAATTTCAAATCTTGTATTTTTTGACCCAGCTGCAGGAAGTGGAAATTTCTTGACTGAAACATTCATACAGTTACGTAAATTAGAAAACAAAATTTTAGAAATAATCTATGGTAATCAAATGTTTATGGGTGATATTGATTCACCAGTAAAAATATCTATAGACCATTTTTACGGAATTGAAATAAATGATTTTGCTGCAACAGTAGCAAAGACAGCTCTTTGGATAGCAGAAGCCCAAATGTTTATGAAAACCAAGGAAATCTTACATTTCAAAAGCGACTTCTTGCCAATAAAATCTTATCCAAATATAACAGTTGGAAATGCTTTACGACTTGATTGGGAAGAAATCGTTCCTAAAGACAAATTGGATTACATCATGGGAAATCCGCCTTTTGTTGGGGCTAGATTGATGAATAAAGAGCAAAAAGATGATATATCACAAGTATTCGGCAAATTAAAAGGAGCTGGTAATTTAGACTATGTTGCATGTTGGTATAAAAAAGCTGCAGACTTTATAAAAGACACGATTATACAAGTCGCTTTTGTATCGACCAATTCAATTACTCAAGGTGAACAAGTATCAATCCTATGGGAACCTTTAATTACAGATAATAAAATTACAATTAACTTTGCATATAGAACCTTTAAATGGGATTCCGAAGCCTCATTAAAAGCACAAGTGCATGTAGTAATTGTCGGATTTTCATTAATTAATAAAATTGAAAAGCACATTTTTGATGGTGAAATAATCCAAAAGACTGATAATATCAATGCTTATTTGGTAAGTGGACCTAATGTGTTTATAAAATCTTCTAAAAAAGCTATTACAAATGTTTCCCCTATGTTATTTGGAAGTATGCCAAATGATGGTGGGAATCTAATTTTAAGCAATGAAGAAAAAAACGAGTTGATAAAGCAATATCCAGAAAGCGAAAAATATATAAAAAGATTTCTTGGTGCTAGAGAATTTATAAATAATTTAGATAGATGGTGCTT
>JAEZZB010000115.1 GCA_023442495.1 Bacillota bacterium | reverse complement strand
GAGATACATAAATTGAATAGAATCTTACAGCATCAGCACCATATTTATCAAACATTTCAAATGGATCTAGTGTATTTCCCTTTGATTTTGACATTTTCTTTCCTTCTTTGTCTAAAACAAGGTCATTTGCAAGTACATTTTTATATGGAGCTACCCCCTTATACATTGTAGAAAAAGCCATTAATGTATAGAACCAACCCCTTGTTTGGTCAATTCCTTCAGATATGAAATCTGCTGGGAATAGGTTTTTGAATTTTTCTTGATTTTCAAATGGATAATGATTTTGTGCAAAAGGCATTGCCCCTGAATCAAACCAAACATCCATTACATCAGGAACTCTTGTGTATATAGATCCATCTTCACCTTTTAAATGAATTTTATCAACATATGGTCTATGCAAGTCTAGAGTTTCAATATCGACTTCCTCACAAGCTTTCTCTTTAAGCTCTTGTCTTGATCCTACTGTCATGAAATCACCTTTGTCATTTACCCATACTGGTAGAGGAGTTCCCCAATATCTTGAACGAGATATTGCCCAGTCTTTGATATTTTCAAGCCAATTACCAAATCTCTTTTCACCAGTATATGATGGATACCAATTTACATTGTTGTTATTTTCAATCATTTGATTTTTAACTTTACTTGTTGATAAGTACCAAGAAGGTTTAGAATAGTAAATTAATGGAGTTGAACATCTCCAACAATGTGGATAATTGTGTTCCATTTTTTGTTTACTGTATACTTTTCCTTGTTCCCCTAGATATATTACAATATCAAGATCGGCATCCATTACTGATCTGTCTTTCCAAGGTGTTGTTGTAAATTTTCCTTCATCATTTACCGGATTTACAAGCGGTAAATTATATCTTAATCCTGTTTGGTAGTCATCTTCACCAAATGCCGGAGCTGTGTGAACTATACCTGTACCATCTTCAATAGATACATAATCTGCAAGAGTTACAAAGAAAGCTTTTTTGTTAACTTCAACAAATGGTAGAAGTTGTTCATATTCAAGATATTCTAAATCTTTACCTTTCATTTCTTCTAATATTTCGTAATCATCACCTAAAACTTTATCTGCTAAAGCCTTTGCAAGATAATAGTACTCATCATTTTGTTTTACTTTTACATAGTCTATGTCCGGACCTACTGTAAGTGCTACATTTGAAGGCAATGTCCATGGCGTTGTTGTCCATGCTAGGAAATATTCATTGTCTGAATTTTTTTTCTTGAACTTTACGGTTACAGTTTGTGATTTTATCATTTTATAGCCAAGAGCTACTTCGTGAGAAGCAAGTCCTGTACCACATCTTGGACAATATGGCAATATTTTAGCTCCTTCATATAAAAGTCCTTTTTTATTAAAATCATCTAGAAGATGCCATACTGTTTCAATATAGTCATTATCAAGTGTTATATATGGATTATCCATATCTGCTAAGAATGCCATTCTATCTGACATATCTCTCCACATATCACTATATGTAAATACAGATTCTCTACATACTTCATTAAATTTTTCTATGCCATACTCTTCAATTTCTTTTTTACTATTTAATTTTAATTTCTTTTCAGCCTCTATTTCTACAGGAAGTCCATGTGTGTCCCATCCAGCTTTTCTTTCTACATAGTAACCTTGCATGGTCTTATATCTTACCGTCATGTCCTTTAAGGTACGAGAAATAACGTGATGAATCCCCGGCTTACCATTTGCAGTCGGTGGGCCATCAAAGAATACATATCTTTCACCATCTTTTCTCGTATCTATAGATTCTTTTAAGAGATTTATATCTTTCCAGTATTTGAAAATTTCTTTCTCTCTTTCCTTAACCGACTTATCATTTAACGCCTTAAATTTCATATTTCCTCCATTAGATTATATATTTCCATGTTTCCATAAATTCAAATAAAAATCCCTATATACAAATGTATATAGGGACGTCAATAACGTGGTACCACCCAAATTCATCAATTTCTTGATCTCATAAATGCTTAACGCGCATACACGTATTTTCCTACTATTTTCAGAAAATCTTCTCCTAAGTGATCTTCACATATATTTCACGAGCTTTTTTCACCAACCAAAGCCTCTCTGACGATCCATATATGTTACTGTCTTAATCATCGAATTTTACAATTAAAATAATTATATATTAATTATTAATTTTTTTCAATATTTGATAATTAATCAATTAATTTAGTTTTAAAAATTCTCTAGTTCTATTATGTTCTGGATTGGTAAATAACTTATCTGGTTTAGAATCTTCAAGTATTACACCATTGTCCATAAAAATAACTCTATCTGATACTTGTCTTGCAAATCCCATTTCATGAGTTACTACTACCATGGTAAATCCAAGCTCTGCTAATTGCTTCATTGTAGCTAAAACTTCACCTACCATTTCTGGGTCAAGTGCTGAAGTTGGTTCATCAAAAAGCATTACTTTTGGTTCCATTGCCAAAGCTCTTGCAATAGCAACTCTTTGCTTTTGCCCACCAGATAATTGTGCCGGTTTTGCGTTTTGATACTCATTCATGCCTACAAGTGTTAGATAATGAAGAGCTTTTTCTTTTGCTTGTTCACGTGATCTTTTTAAAACTTTTTCTTGTGCAATAGTTACATTTTTAAGTGCTGTCATATTGTTGAAAAGATTAAATTGTTGAAATACCATGCCCAAATCTTTTCTATATTTGTTTTGGTCTAAATTTGCATCTAAAACATTTTTTCCTTCAAAGATTATTTCACCCGAATCGGGTTCTTCAAGTAAATTAATACATCTTAAAAGTGTTGATTTTCCAGATCCTGAAGAACCTATAATTGTAATTACTTCCCCTTCATTTACAGAAAAATCTATTCCTTTTAACACTTCGTTATTTCCAAATGATTTTTTTAAATTATTAATTTCTAATAAAACTCCCATGGTTCCTCCTAATTACTGCTCTTTAGTAAGTGATCTGTCTTCACTTTTTCATAAGAACCACTTCCATTTAATTTCTTTTCAAGTAATAACAACAAGCCTGTAATACTCAATGTCAAGATTAAATAAATTACAGATGTTATAAAATAAGTTTCGAAAAATCTAAAGTTTGCACCAGCGATTGATTTTGTTGTAAAGAATAATTCATTTACTGAAATTACGTTAAGCACTGATGTATCCTTTATATTTACGATAAATTCATTACCTATATTAGGAATTATATTTTTAAATACTTGTGGAAGTATTACATATCTCATCGCTTGAACATGGCTCATACCTAAAGCTTTTGCCGCTTCTTCTTGACCAGTGTCAATGGAATTAATACCACCTCTTACAACTTCCGCCATATAGGCACCTGTATTTATAGAGACAATGATGAATGCCGAAACCATTGGCGACATATCAATATTGAAGAATAGTTGGAGTCCATAATAAAATAGTACGGCTTGTACCATCATTGGTGTTCCTCTTATTACTTGAACATAAATATTTGATATAAATTTTAGAATAATAAATAAAATATTTACTACTGTATTTTTAATTTCTTTTGCAGATCTTATAACTCCAACTAATAAACCAATTAAAAGTCCAAATATAGTACCCACTAAGGAAATTAGCACAGTATAGATGGTTCCTCTTAAAAACATAGGTGCATTATTTATAAAAATATCCCAAATAGTAGTATTTTTTGTACCTAATTGCATTTCTATTACATTGTCCATCATTTCTTTTTGTTGTTGAACACTGATAGTTGAAAGAATTGAATTGATTGGTTCCAATAATTCAGAGCCTTTATTTAATCCAATCGCTATTTGTGTGTCTGCAGGTTCAGTCTTAAATCCATCTTCAAGCTCTACCATGTGATAAACATCATTTGTTAATTGAGCAGATGTAGCTTCTGGACGTTCTGCAACATAGGCATCAACTTTACCCGTTTGAACAGCAACTCTCATAGTTGCGAAATCTGCCATAGGAGTAACATGATTTACCCCTGGAATTTGGTCCACCAATGTGTCATGCAATGTATTTAATTGTGCAACGACTCTTGCTCCAGAAAAATCTGAAAGTTTTTTTGCATCTTTATACTTAGAATCACTTCTAGTTACTAAAACTATATCTGTTTCATAATAGTTCACTGTAAAATCGAGCACTTTTTTTCTTTCTTCTGTAGGTGACATACCTGCAATAATAGCATCAATTTTTCCGGATTGGATAGCTGGTAATAGACCATCCCATTCTATTTTTACAACTTCCAAGTCCATTCCTAGCTCGTCAGCAATTCTTTTCGCTATTTGAACATCATATCCATTTGCATATTCTTGTGTGTCAACTACCGGAACAGCTCCATTTGAATCATCATTTTGTGACCAGTTAAATGGTGCATTCGCAACTTCCATTCCTACTCTCAATACCTGTCTATCATTGTTAGCTTGTAAATTCTGGATAGGAAATAATGCCATAATCAGAATTAAAGCTAATAATAGCTTGCTAATTCTATTTCTCATAATTTTCTCCTTATTTATTTCTAATTTTCTTTTGTAATTATATTTCTTATCTCAACAAGGACAGAATTATCAGAATATTGTGCATATATAAAATAAATATACGGTTTTTCTTTTAGAACATAACCGCTTTCAATACTATATTCATAAAGTACAGCACCTTCCATTCCGATAAAATCGACTTCTTTTGTCGTAGTTAAATCAGATCTGATTTTAGTAGCTTCTTTCATATATGATATTGTGTCTTTATATTTGAATTCATCATTTTCTTTTGATATCAATAAATTAAGCATTGTTGATATGTCTTTAATAGACATTGTATTCTCATCATCAATGTTTATTGAAAATCTGCCGTTTGCATATTCTTTCCATTCCATATTTACGATGTTTTTAACTTCATTAGTCAATGCTTTTACACCTTGATCGTCTGGCATGATTATCATTTCTTTTACTAATACACTTAACGGCTTATTTTCTACTTTTTCTTCATAAAATTCACTCAAATCTACAGATTTATTCAAATTAATTTTTCCTTGATCTTCTAAATCTTCTAATATCATAGAAATAATATAGAGATTGTAATTTCTCATAGGTACTCTTTTGTTTTCATCTTTGATATAGATATCATCTCCTGAAGAATAAAGCACATTTATTTTATCATTTTGAAGTTTATTTACATCTATAAATGATTCAATATTTTGTTTTATGGTTTTAGATGGAACAGTTTGACTATCAATAATATCCTGTATTATTCTATTTGTGTTTTCAACTCCATTTAAATCACTATTAGTTGCTATATTTTCATCAATATTTTCAATTTTAGTTTCAGCTATGATATCACTATTTGAATTATCATTGCTAAACATTATTGATTTTAATAAATTTATTGAAATATAGATAAGTATTATTGAAATAATAAATGTAAATAAAATAATAATTATAGTATTTGATTTTAATCCTTTTCGTTTACGTCTATTCTTTCGAATTAGTCTTCGACTTTGTGAAGATTTTCTTCTATTATTTCTTTCCATTTTTACCTCTGATACATTATACCATAATTATTAAAAAATTTGATTAAAATAGAAAATCTTTTTATAATTAATAATATATAACTAGATTTTTGTATTGATAATATTTTTATATAAGGAATAATAATGAGAAAACTTGAAAATTTTATTAGATATTTCATAATGAAAATGACTAAAAGTGAATCTGATGTGGCATCAGCTTATTTAGCTTTTTATATCATTTTAGCTTTTATACCACTTGTGTCTTTTCTATCAAATATAATTGTTTTTGTTGTACCAAATTTCGTAGATTTCATTTATGAAATCACTAAAAATTTACCTAATGATGTGCAAAATATTTTAACTCCTCTTTTCGATAGTTTACTTGGAGCAAGTTCTTCTTCTTTATCAATAGTATCTATCGTATCTGCTTTATGGTTAGGATCAAGAGGTTTTCAAGGTTTAATAATAGCCCTAAATAAAATATTTGATGTAAATGCACAATCAAAAATACCTTTTTATACTAAAATATTTTCCGTAATATATACTATAGCATTTATGATTATTTTAGCTTCAATACTATTGTTTAATGTATTTAATGAAAAAATATTAAACATAATAAAGGCTATTACTAAAAGATTTGGATTAATTGATGGTTTTGGTGATTTTTTAGTAAACGGTATTACTACTATATTACCTTTAGTATTTACCATTCTGGTATTAGCATTCTTCTATAGATTTGCACCTAGCTTTAAGAAATATAAAGCTCCTGAATTTATATCAATAATGCTCGGTTCAATAGTTGGAACTCTAGGAATTGCATTTATGACTTTTTTCTATAGATTCACAAATGACGTATTGACAAAGAAACCTTCTGTATACGGTTCACTAGGTAGTGTCCTAGTAACTTTAGTTTGGCTTTTAGCCATCTGTAATATGATAATTATTGGTGGCGTATTTATTAAAACTTTTGAAGATGTCGTAATAAATAAAAAGACTATAAAAGATTTAGATCCTGATGTTAAGTATTTTACAAAATTGTAGATGTATTTTATTTAAAAAAATAATAATTTTGACTTTTTACAAATATAAAATTAGAGTGGCTAAAAGCCACTCTTTTTCTTTCTATTCAAGTATTTCTACTAGATAATTTCTTTATATATGCTATAAAACCTTAGTTTTATAACTTTAATGATAAATATACTTCTATTCTTATTCATTTTTTAAAGCTTTGAATAATTTCATTTTATTTCCATAATTTAATGTGCCTGCTCTATAAATCTTAGCTGCCAACATACTTGTAAGTACTACGGTTATCATTAAAATTCCAGCACTTATTAATAACTCTATTGTGTTTACATCCGTCATTTGATATCTTACAAACATAGCCAGTGGTGATGTAAATGGTACAAATGATATTACTTTCATAAGTATTGAGTTTGGTGTTGATAAGCTCATCATTGGCAGCATAAATGCAATAACTACAATAACAGTGATTGGTGTTAATGCTTGATTTAATTCATCTAGTTTTGAAACTAAAGACCCAAGTGCTGCAAATATTAGATAATATAGTGTAACACCTAATAGCAAGTAAACTATAAATATTACTAAATCTTGAATTCTGAGATTGAAATTAATTGCTTTCAATATTTCTAGTAATTGTGCATTTTTCATTAAAGTAATACTAAATCCTAAGATACCCGCAACTAAAATCGCTAAAAATGTAGTTAGACTTATTACCACTCCCGATAAAACTTTCCCCCATATTAATGATTTTGGTTTAACAGTCGTTATCAAAAGTTCCATAGTTCTATTGTCTTTTTCACGTGCTACAGATGTAGCAATCAATTGACCTTGTACTAATATCATAAAATACATAAACATAATTGCTATATACGATATTACATATGAAGCTATATTATTTCTACCTAAAGATTCACGAGAAATATTTGGGCTAATATTATCTATTTTTTCAAAATCTTCTCTTGAAATATTATAGTCTTTTAGCATGATATTGTATTTATAATTATTTTTTATTAAATCTTCAAATTGAGAGTTATCCCCAGTAAATACATTTGAAGTTTTTTTATATAAAGTAATTTCTAAATCATTTTTTATAGCTGCTCCCTCTTCTACTTCATCAGATTCGACAGCATTTTTAAGTTCATCGATATTTTGGTATTTGACTACTCGATATACTTTTTCTAATTCCGGTATAAGTGTATCACTAATTTCTCCATTTATAACTATACCTAATTTACTTAAAGAATCGTTTTCAAAATTTTGAGTTTCTTCTTCTAATACAGTTTCTTCATGCGACTTTTTACCATTATCACTTGATAAAAAATCATATATCACAGGAGATACAGTTATTAAGAATGCTATTAGTGCTAAGATTATAGTCGTAACATAAAAAGACTTCTGTTTAAGTTTTTGACTAAGTTCAAATCTAAATACTTTTAAAATTTCTCTCATTTTAGTCCTCCTTATCCATTAATATAAATAGATCTTCGAGAGAAGGTCTAAACGGCTTAAATGCATCCACTTGTATATCTTCTTTTAATAAATCTTTTAAAAATTCATTACTCGATTTATTGGAATTAAGCTCGACAAGTATCTCTTCCTTATTTTCTTCAACTTTTACGACATATGGTAAATATTGTATCTTTGATACGGCGTCAATAGTTTCTGTTTGAATTACATATTTATCCTTACCCCTTTTGACTTTTTCTTCATCTAAATTTCCCGAAAGTTTAATTCTGCCATCTTTGATAAATGTTATATCGTTACAAAACTCTTCAACTACATTCATTTGGTGAGATGAGAAAATTACAATTTTATTTTTATCAATATATTCGACTAAAATATTTTTTAATACTCTAGCATTTACGGGATCAAGCCCAGAAAAAGGCTCATCAAATACGACTATGTCCGGTTCATTGATAATTGCCTCAAGAATTTGAATTTTTTGTTGATTCCCTTTTGAAAGAGTTTCAAGCTTTTTATTTGCATAATCTGAAAGTTCTAATTTTTTAAGACCTTCAAGAGCTTTTTCTTTTGCTCCTTGTCTTGTCATTCCCTTTAATTCACCAAAATATATCAGTTGATCGAGAATATTTATTCTCTGATACAGCCCTCTTTCTTCTGGCAAATAGCCGATTGAAACTTCCTTCAAATTTAATGGTTTCCCATCTAAAAGAAATTTCCCACTGTCAGGCTTAAATACATCCATAAGGGCTCTAATTGTCGTCGTCTTGCCAGCACCATTACGTCCTAGAAATCCCATCGCTTTACCACTTTCTACGGTAAATGAAATATCATGAAGGACTTGTTTATTCCCAAAACTTTTATTAACATTTTTTATTTCAAGTTTCATATTTCCTCCCAAAGATAATAATACCATATATATATATATATGTATAGTTGTTAAATCATTAATCTGTTTCATCAAATTTAGACGATGCAATCGCTAAAAAAATTATTTCACATTTATATGAATTTTTAATTTCTTTTGAAATAGCATTAAATGTCGAGCCAGTCGTGACTATATCATAAATAATAAGTATTTTTTTACCATCTAAGTCTAAATTTTTAATAATTTCGAAACTATCTTTTAAATTATTTAATCTTTTTTTTCTATCTAATTTATTTTGATGTCT
Source organism: Bacillota bacterium (assembly GCA_023442495.1). Classification (GTDB taxonomy): domain Bacteria; phylum Bacillota; class Clostridia; order Tissierellales; family Peptoniphilaceae; genus Helcococcus. The sequence goes on along the minus strand of JAEZZB010000115.1, from coordinate 1,711 downwards.
TGTAGATTTTACTTTTTCAACTATTTTAATCGCTTTTATATTAGTTATTTTTGAATAGTATTCACAAAGTATTTTTGACTGATTATATCCTCTTTCATACTCATCTTTAAAATACATAGGAATATAAGAAATATAATCGAAATTCAATTTTTTTGAACTCAAAAATTTTTCTATTATCTTAGTAAATGGTTTTACAAGATAAGTACAATCTTCATATTTAAATCTTTTAATCAATGATTTTAAAAAATTATTATAAAAAAGGGGATATATGCAAACCCCATCATCTAGTTCCCTTATTCCATCTATAAATTCTAATCTCTCAATACAGTCATTACATATATAATTCTCAGTTTTATTTTGTAAACACATATGACAATAATCGTTAGAATAAAATACAAAATCAATCATAATTTCTCCTTAAATCATAATATTTTTTTAGATTATAAGCTAAAGTTGATTTTCTTCTATCAATTATTTCCGTGTTAATCATTTTATTTAAGATATTTTCATTTCCAACAAGCACTACAAGGCTTTTCCCTCTAGTTATTCCAGTGTATAATATATTTCTTGTAAGCAGCATATACGGTGCATTAGCCATGGGTATAACTACTATTGGGAACTCTGAACCTTGTGATTTGTGTATTGTCGCACAATATGATAATACAATATCTTGAAAGTCTTTTGTGTCTAATATCGCAATCTTGTCATAAAATTTTGTTTCAATTGTTTTATTTTCTAAAAATATATTTCTGATAAATCCAATATCTCCATTATATAGACCTTTTGTGGTTTCAAAAAAATTGTCTTTTAACTCTATATCATAATTATTTTTGGTTTGCATTATTTTATCATTTTCTCTGAAAATAAATTCTCCAAGTTTAATTTCGCTTTTATTGAATTCTGGAGGATTTAGTTTAGCTTGTAATCTTTGATTTATACTATCTACACCACATATCCCTCTTCTCGTTGGTGTAAGTACTTGTATATCTTCTAAAGGATTGACATTATAATATTTTGGAAGTCTCTCAACTACAAGTTCGCAAATAGTATCAAGTGTATGCCTATCATCTCTAGTCTTTATAAAGAAAAAGTCTTTATTTTCCTCATTCAATACCGGCTTCATGCCGTGATTAATTAAATGAGCATTTCTAATGATATTACTCCCCTCTCCTTGTCTAAATATAGTATCTAGCTTAATTGTAGGTATAATATTTGAATTTATCATATCATTTAAAACATTTCCAGGTCCTACAGATAGTAGCTGATCGCTGTCTCCTACAAAAACTACCATTGTATCTTCTTTTATGGCTTTTAGTAAATTATTCATTAGAAAAATATCTACCATGGACATTTCATCGATAATTATTAAATCTGAATTAAGTGGATTGTCCTCGTTAAATTCAAGTTGAGCTCTTTCTTCAATTGATTTATATCCAAGTAATCTATGAATAGTTGATGCTTCTTTACCAGTTGATTCTTCCATTCTTTTTGCTGCCCTACCAGTTGGTGCAGCAAGTAAATATGAAAATTTTAAATTATGTATGATTGAAATTATAGCTTTGATAATTGTAGTTTTACCAGTTCCCGGACCACCAGTAATTATCATAACTTTTTCTTCAAGAGCTGTCTTTATGGCTTTTTTCTGTGTATTAGAATACTCAATATTTTCGGTTTTCTCGATGTATTCTATTTCTTTATCTATATCAGTATC
>JAEZZB010000084.1 GCA_023442495.1 Bacillota bacterium | reverse complement strand
CTTGATTATATAAAACATTTGTAATTGTTTTTATTGTGTTTTCATCATTTTGTGAGAGTGCAGACATTAATTTATTATATAGTATATTCTCAGTATTTATCTCTAATACCTTTTGAGCTTTTACTGGAAAAGGATTATTTTTTTGCATAGATAATGTTTTTTCCATTTCTATTGATATCTCACCTTTATAACTTAAAAATGCTGCATCTTCTTTTAATCTATTACTTCTTTTAACTTCTACAACTTCATCTTTTATGATTTCTTTCATTCTTCTAAACAACTCTTCTTGATTTGACTTATCAGCTGCATCTTGTACTTCATCATTTTCAGAAATATCTTGATCATATACATTTTTAAATTTTATGTCTTGATAATTTTCCATAAGTTTTATAACGAATTCATCTATATTTTCATACAGATAAAGTATTTCATGTTTAGATTTCATAACTTCAACAGCTGGCATACTGTCAATATTATCATATGAACTGCCTGTTGCATAATAAATAAATTCATCAGTTTCCTTCATTGCTTCTTTATATTCTTGTAAAGTCTTGTATTTTTTTGAATTTGATGTTTTAAATAGCAATAGATTTTCAAGCTCTGATTTCTTTTGACCTTGACTTTCATATATTCCAGCTTTTAGACTTAAACCAAACTCATTATAGAATTGTTGATATTTTTCCCTATCATCTTTTAAAATTGTTTTTAATTGTTGAAGTATTCTCTTTTCAAGATTTTTTGCTATTCCAATCATTCTTCTATCATTTTGCAGTATTTCTCTTGAAATATTTAATGATAAATCATCACTTTCAACTATCCCTTTTACAAAAGATAAATATTCAGGTAATAGATTTTCATTCTTTTCCATAATCATTACACCATTTGAATATAGCTCAAGCCCACCTGAATAATTTGAAGTATAATATTCTAATGGTTTTTGAGTAGGAATATATAATATAGCTCTATAATTTATTAATCCTTCAGCATTTAGATGCACCCATGTCAATGGATCATCAAAACCATATCTTTGATTATGATAGAAATTAATGTATTCTTCATCTGTTATATCATTTCTATTTTTCTTCCAAATAGGTACCATCGAATTTAATATTTCAAGCTCTGTATATTCTTCAGTTTCATTTTCTCCATTTTCTGATGGTCTTGACTTTTCAACTTCCATAACAATTGGATATTTAATGTAATTTGAATATTTCTTTACCAAATATTTTATATAAGCTTGATTTAAATATTCATCATATTCTTCTTCATCTTTCTTAATATAAAGTTTTATTGCTGTGCCAATTTCATCTTTTTGATTATCTTCAATTTCATATCCATCGGCACCCTCACTTACCCATAAAAGTCCATCATTATCTTTTTTCTTTGTATGAACTTCTATTTTATCTGCCACCATAAACGCTGAATAAAATCCAACACCAAATTGCCCTATGATTGAAATTTCATCATTTTTATTTAAATTCTTAAAATCAAGCGAGCCACTTTTAGCGATTGTTCCAAGATTATTTTCCAAATCTTCTCTTGACATTCCAATACCATTATCTCTAATTTCAATAGTTCTAGAATCTTTGTTAATTTCTATTTCTATTTTAAAATCTTTTCGGTCAAATTCATCGTCTTTATCTTGTAATAGCATAAAATATCTCTTGTCAATTGCATCAGAAGCGTTTGAGATAATTTCTCTTAAAAATATTTCTTTATTTGTATAAATAGAATGAATCATTAAGTCCAAAATTCTCTTGGATTCAGTTTCGAATTGTTTTTTCATAATTTTCTCCTAAATCTTTTTAATTTTTTAACTGCAATGATATTATACACTAAGTAAAATTTAAAATAAATTTAATATCCCAAAATTATATATTAATTATCCTAAACAAAATAATTACTTTTAATATTATCTATTTACTTCCTTTTTTTTAATCTAATTATGTAATATAATTAAAAGTGTGAGGTGGAAAATGATCAATGAAAAAATTGTAAAACATTTTTTTAATTCAGAACCAAATATTATAATTCCAGTTAAAAATATTTCCATGGTTTTTGCAGAAAATTCATTGCTTCATGCAATGCTGATTCTTAAAGAATCTAATTATACTCAAATTCCAGTGCTTGATTATGATAATAGATTTATTGGACTGATTTCTCTACATCAAATTTATCAATCATTGGATGAGGATTTATTTAAGGATTTTGATAATCTATCTAATTATAAGGTCAAGAACCATATGGATACACATTTTGCAAAGATTTATGATGATTTTGATTTAGAAGATGTATTAAAACTACTTATAGACTACAATTTTGTTACTGTAGTAGACAAAAATGAAAAATACCAAGGTATGATTACCAGAAGTTCCATTCTTAAAAAGACTAATTCATTACTTCATAATTTTGATAAAATTTTAGATATAAACTATTAGGAGGGTATATGGCAGTACTTATTATTGGTGGTGCAGGTTATATTGGTTCACATGCAGTAGAATATTTTAAGAGTCAAGGTGAAGAAGTAATTGTTGTTGATAATTTACTTACAGGACACAAAGATAGTATAAATGTTGAACATTTTTATGAAATTGATATAAGAGAAAAAGACAGATTAGACAAGGTATTTAAAAATCATGACATAGATGGAGTTATTCATTTTGCTGCATCTTCACTAGTTTGTGAATCTATGTCTAACCCTGCCCTATACTTTAATAATAATGTATATGGGATGATTTGCTTACTAGATGTTATGAATGAAAATAAAGTTAAAAATATTATATTTTCATCTTCTGCTGCTACCTATGGAGAACCTGTATCAAAAATAATAAAAGAAACAGATCCTACCTTTCCAAAAAGCCCATATGGTGAGTCAAAATTAATGATGGAAAAAATAATGAAATGGTATGATAAAGCTTATAGCATTAAATATGTTTCTTTAAGATATTTTAATGCTGCAGGTGCTTCAAAAAATTCAAGTATAGGTGAGGCACATACTACAGAAACTCATTTAATTCCATTAATTCTGCAAGTACCTCTTGGGCAAAGAGAAAAAATAGTTGTTTTTGGGAATGACTATGATACAAGAGACGGATCTTGCATTAGAGACTATATCCACGTTTTAGATTTAGCTAGTGCACATTTTAAAGCTTTAAAATATTTAAGAGATTCAAATCCTTCTGATATCTTTAATCTAGGGACTGGTGATGGATATACCGTATTAGAAATAATAAAAGCTGCTGAAAAAGTTGTTGGAGAGAAAATAAAAACTGAAATCTCAAAAAGAAGAGCAGGTGACCCAGCAATACTTGTAGCTTCAAATGAAAAAGCTAAGGAAATTCTAAAATGGAAACCTATTCACTCAGATATCGAAGAAATATTGCGAGACGCTTGGAATTATCATGTTAAAAATCCTCATGGATATTACCATTAAAATTTATTTATTAAATGGAGTATTCATATCATTTATTTAATAATTAAAATCTGGTTTATAGAAATTTTCTACAAACCAGATTTTTATCTTTAATATCAAATTGTCACATTTTACTTTTTTTCTAAACAATATTTCTTAAAATTATCTACTTGTTGAACCTTGAGATTGCATTAAATCTTTCATATTATCTGTAAAAGTTTTGTTTCCATCATGGTCAGCCCAAATTATACCTATTTCATCATCGTAGTTTGAAATAATTTGTTCAGCTTCATCTTTTGTACTTAGATAAAGTGCTGTTGATAATAAATCAGCTAATCCTGAATCTTTAGTAACTACTACAACTGCAGCATACGTTTCACTTGGCCACAATGTACTTGGATCAATTATATGATGATATTTTTTACCTTCTTTTGTAAAATATCTTTGATAATCTCCACTTGTTACTATAGATTTACTACCTTCAATGTATAAAACGTCTAAATAGTCACTGCTTTCAACATCTGGATTTTGTAACGCCACTCCCCATGTTTTTCTTCCATCTCCGGGATTTCCAATAGTTCTAACATTACCACCCGCATTTATTGACGCATTTTCTATACCTTTCTCTTCAAGCTCTTTAGCTACTATCTCTACTGCATAACCTTTTGCAACAGCACCAAAATCAATACTCATGTTCGGATCCGTGATATACACAGTCTTATTTTCTTCATCAAGTATTATCTTTTTGATATCTGTATATTTATTAGCTTCAATTAAATCTTCACTTTTTGGTAGAACTATTTCTTTATCATCTTTTCCTTCATTTTCTTTCCTAATATCATGCCAAATATCTAAAACTTTACCCATTGCGATATTCGTTTTACCAAGAACTTTATCATAATTGTCCATTGAAAATTTAATCATTTTAAATAAATCTTCATCAACTTTTACAGCCTCTTTTCCAGCACTTAAGTTAATGGTCTTTACATTATTTACACCATCATAAGTTCTATAATTATCATATAGTTTATGAAGTCTTACAAATTCCGATTTCACAAACTCTGCATTTTTATTAAAATTTTTTTCACTATTAGAGTATTCAACATATAAAATTTGTGTATCAAATGTGTCATAAAATGTAGAAGTATATTTT
>JAEZZB010000021.1 GCA_023442495.1 Bacillota bacterium | reverse complement strand
AGACAAGAGTCAAAAAAATAAAAGATAAAATAGACGATACAGAAGAAAGATTAAGGCAACTAAAAAATCAAGAAAAGAAGATATTAAAACAAGACATAGTAAAAAGAAGAAAAGAAAGAACTCATAGACTCATAACAAGAGGAGCAATCTTAGAAAGCCTTATAGAAAATGCAGAAGAACTAACAGATGAAGAAATAAAAATCCAACTAGAAGAAGCAACAAAGACAAAATAATTTTTATAAAAAACGATTAAACATTAAATTAGGAAATAGCATAAGTCCTCCATTAGCTATAAAAGACCACTTATCTCTAAATTATGACCTTATGTCAGGAAATAAATGCAGAAAATTAGGATAGGTTCTATAATAAAATCAGGAGGTGGAGGTAGGGATGAAAATTGATATCATAATTGACGAAACCATTGAAGAAACAAGGGTAAAAATATTTGCAAAGGAGTATACTAAGGAAGTTGAAACCATAAAAGATTTGCTAGCAGATAGATTAGTAGACAAGCTTGTTGCCTTTCGTGATAAGGAAGTTTTTATACTTTCCTATGAAGAAATTATTAGAATATTTGCCCAAGATAAAAGTGTTTTTATAAAGACAGAGAAGGGAACTTTTTCATCAAGACTTACCCTTTACGAATTAGATCAGAGACTTGATAAAATGAAGTTTATTAGAATATCTCGCTCAGATATTGTAAATCTCGACTTTGTAAAAAAACTCGACCTTTCCTTTACAGGAACAATCGCAGTTGAACTTAAAAACGGCGATGTTGCTTATGTATCTAGGAGAAATTTAAAAGAATTTAGAAAGGCTCTCGGCCTATAAGGAGGACTTATGAAAAAAATTAAAGATTTGTTAGTTGGATTTTTAGTAGGTGTAGGAATAGGCGCCTTAATCGAGGCAGTTTTATCTATGATAATTAAAGAAAATATTGTTGGAGTATCTGAATTTGTAGCAAGTCATGGACTAGGTTATGCAAAAATTATCCAATACCTAGTTTACGGTGGCTTTGGTTTAGTATCTGTCCTAATGGGAGAAATTTTCAAAAATAAAAATAGGGCAACTTATTTAAATCAAAGCATCCACTTTTGTGCAATGTTTGTCTATTTTATCTTTGCAGGTCTTTACCTAAAGTGGTTTAATTATGATTTCTCTATTGTAATTTCCGTCACCATCTTTGTTGGTATGTATTTATTAATAGCCTACATCTTTTATCTTTATGAGAAAAATATGATAAAAAAAATCAACAAAAAGTTATAACAATTCAGACTGGGATTACATGGAAAGATATATAAGAAACGTAAAACTAAAATGTAATATAGAAATGTATAACATTTAGAAAAGACGATTAGAAATGAATTGAACCCCAAAATCCGTATTCCGGATTTTGGGGTTCAGTTCATATTTGTCTCTTTTTTATATTTATTTATTTAAGAAAAAAATATATAATATATATATATATTTATTAAAGAGAGATATATAATATATGAACAATAGACAAATAAGATTAAATGAGAAAAAAAGAAAAAGAAAAATAAGAAGAAAAAAAAGAATTATTGCAAATATAAAATTTTCATTAATTATATTGTTTGTTTTATTTACTACATATCAAGGTATTAAATTAATTAATTCAAATAAATTATCAAGAAATGAAAATAATGCTGATAAAAGAAATATATTAGTAGATAGCAAAAATTCTGATATTAATGAGAATAAAAATGATGCAAATGAAAATAATTCATCAGAATCTAATGATTCAACACCAAATGAATTTTTAATTGACGAAAATAAAAAATATGATATTGATGATGGTTATGAATATAATGCACATTCTATGCTTGCAATTGACTTATCAAATGATGAAATTATATTTGCTAAAAATCCAAATGATAGAGTACTTCCAGCAAGTATCGCAAAACTTTTTGTTATTGATTTTTCTACAAATTATTTAGATTTAGATGAAATTTTAATTCCATCATATGAAGCCATAAATAGTGTAAAAGAAGGCTCCTCAATGGCATATATTGCAATTCAAGAATACTCAGTAGAAAATTTATATGCGGCTATGTTGGTTCCGTCAGGAAATGATGCTGCTTATGTAATTGCAGAAGCAACAGGGAATAAAATAAATCCAAATGCTCAAAGTTTTGATGAAAGAATAAATGCTTTTTTTAAAGAGTTTGATAAATATTTAAAGCGAAATAAGTATGGTTCAACTTCTTTATATGTTCCATCAGGTTTTGATTATAATGCAAAATCAAGTGTAAGTGATATCAAACGAGTAACTGTAAATTTATTAAAAAATAATTGGTTTAGAGATATAATTTATCAAGCTTCATATTCGGCCACTTTACCTTATGGTGGAATTCAAACATGGAAGAACACAAATTTATTTTTAGACAATAATACTGATTTTTATAGCCCTAATGTAAAGGGCATCAAAACAGGTACAGTGGACAGTACCTATAATTTAGATATACTTTATGAAAGTAATGGAAAAGAATATATAATAATTTCATTAGGTTCAGATAGTGACTATAATAGATATTCAGATGTAAATCATTTGTTAAATTTGATTGATAATTCAAATCAATAAAATAATATGTGAGTTTTTATAAGCTTTATTATTGAAATAAAAAAATTAATACTATTATACTAAAGGAATATTGGTACATTTATTTATTTAAATTTAATGATGAAAATTAAAATTTGCAAAAATTTTATATAAAATTTGAAAAATTTTTAACTTAGGTATAAAATAGTATTTGTAATAATAATATAAAAGGAGAAATATTATGTCAATAAAAGTAGCAATTAATGGTTTCGGTCGTATCGGTCGTTTAGCTTTAAGAAGAATCTTAGAATCAGATACAGAATTAGAAGTTGTAGCTATCAACGATTTAACTGATAATGACGATTTAGCATATTTATTAAAATATGATACAGCACAAGGAAGATTCCCTTATACTGTAGCAGTTGAAAATGATGATTTAGTAGTAGATGGTAAAGCTATCAAATCTTATGCTGAAAAAGACGCTTCAAAATTACCATGGGGAGAATTAGGAATCGATATCGTATTAGAATGTACAGGTTTCTATGTATCAGTAGATAAAGCGCAAGCTCATATCGATGCAGGTGCTAAGAGAGTATTAATCTCTGCTCCAGCAAAAGGTGATTTAAAGACTATAGTATTTGGTGTAAATCATGATATTTTAACTGCAGAAGATAAAATAGTTTCCGCAGCTTCATGTACAACAAACTGCTTAGCTCCAATGGTAAATGTTTTAGACAAAGAATTTGGTGTAGATAGAGCTTTAATGTCAACTATCCATGCTTATACAGCTACACAAGGAACACAAGATGCTCCTGGTGGAAGAAAGAGTAGAGCTGCTGCTCAAAATATTATTCCAGCATCAACTGGCGCTGCAAAAGCTGTAGGTAAAGTAATTCCATCATTAAACGGAAGAATTGACGGAACAGCATTAAGAGTTCCTGTAATTACAGGTTCAGTAGTTGAATTATATTCTGTATTAAATAAAGAAGTTACTGTAGAAGAAGTTAATGAAGCTATGAAGAAATATGCTAGCGAAGCATTCTTATATAATACAGATGAAATTGTTTCCTCTGATATTATCGGCGTTCCAGCTGGTTCAGTATTCGATGCAACACAAACAAAGATTATGGTTGGTGAAGAAGGTGAACAATTAGTTAAGACTGTTTCATGGTATGATAATGAATATGGTTTCACAGGAAACATGATTCATACATTAGAATACATGGCAAATTTATAAAATAGTATTTAATATGTTTCATTAAAGAGAAACTCTATTTGAGTTTCTCTTTTTAATTTAGTATTTGTTAAATGCTTTATTTCAATGATATAATATATATAAGATACTTAATTAAATCAGGGAGGAGTTAATTGCAGAAATTATTAAGGAATAAATGGTTAGCATATGTTATTTCAATTTTATGTATGTTTTTATGGGGTTCAGCATTTCCAGCTATTAAATTAACATATAGAGAGCTAAATATACAAGGTGGTGACTACTTTGCAATGATTTTTGTTGCTGGTATTAGATTTACAATTGCTGGTATACTTGTACTTATGCTTATGTTTATATTTGATAGAAAGAATGTAAATCAAATGATTATAAAATTTCCATATTTATTAAAACTGGGGATTATTGTTACTACTTTAGGTTATCTATTCTTTTATATAGGAACAGGAAATACAAGTGGTATGAAAGCGGCAATATTGACTTCTTCGTCAACATTTTTAGTAGTAATTTTTTCACACTTCTTTTTAGATGAAAGATTTGATCTATATAAATTTATTGCTATAATATTAGGACTTCTAGGAGTAATAATTGCAAATTTTAATAAAGAATTTAATTGGAATTTTACTTTAATTGGTGAAGGTTTTATGTTTATAAATGCTGCACTTGGAGCAATAGGAACAATCTATGTAAAAAAGAAATCTAATTCATTTTCAGCATTTGCACAATCTAGTGGTCAATTCTTATATGGTGGTATTCTTCTCATGCTAATTGGATATTTTATGTTAAAATCCTCACTAGTATTTACATTTAATTCCGTTTTATTATTGTTATATGGAGGTATTTTATCTGCTACAGCTTTTACGCTTTGGTATATGGTTCTAAAAGAATATAAAGCATCAGAAATTGCATTTTTAAGACTATTTATTCCATTTTTTGGAACATTTCTGAGTGCAATTATTCTTAATGAAGAAATAACTTGGGGAGTAATTGTCGGACTCTTATTTGTAATTATTGGAATAATAATACTTAATAAAACAAGAAGAAAGTATGTTAAAGGAAAATTATGTTAATAGATAAAATCGATTATGACAGACTTACGCCAATGATGAGGCAATATGTCGATTTAAAAAAAGAGAATAGAGAAATTTTAATATTTTATAGACTAGGTGATTTCTATGAAATGTTTTTGGATGACGCATTAATTGTAGCGAAAGAACTAGAGCTTGTATTAACAGGACGTGATGCAGGACTTGACGAAAAAGTTCCAATGGCTGGAGTTCCACATCATTCAGCTTCTTCCTATATTACAAGACTTGTAGATAAGGGCTTTAAGGTCGGTATTGTTGAACAATTAGAAGATCCTGCAACAGCAAAGGGAATTGTAAAAAGAAATATAGTAAGAATAGTTACACCTGGCACTTTAATTGATATGGAGGGAAAGGATAGTCGAAATAATTTCTTACTAAGTATATATAATTCGAAAGATTCTTTTGGAGTTTCTTATGTCGACATTACGACGGGTGAATTTAATACTACTGAAATCATCAATTCTCAGAATATTGAAAGAGATTTGCTAGATTTAATTGTAAAAGTTAATCCTAAAGAAATTGTATTAAATAAAGAGATTGAATTTAAATCGTTCAAATCATACATCGAAAATTACAATATCATACTTTCATATGTAGATTTAGCCAATTTAGACATTAAAAGTATAATTAAAAATATTTCTAAAAAGCTTAGAAGATTTGATAGAGAATTTTTTATAAAAAAAATATTTTCCGTTATTTCATCTTCAATGCTTTTAGATTATATTTACTTATTTAGAAATGAAACACTCGAGCATATCGATAATATCAAATATATTGATACGATTCGATACATGAAAATAGATGCTCATACTAGAGAAAACCTTGAAATTCACAAAAATCTTCAAGACAATTCTAAGAGAAATTCACTTCTTTCAATACTCGATAAATGCAATACGCCAATGGGTTCAAGAAAGATAAATTCATGGTTAGAATTTCCGCTTATCAATAAAAATGATATTAATATAAGACTTGATATGATTGAATATTTTATATTGAATCACGACAAAATGGAAAGTATTTCTATCATACTATCGAGCATATATGATTTAGAAAGAATACTTTCTAAGATTTCATTTAAAAATGCAAATGCAAGAGATTTATTAAATTTAAGAAATTCGATTGAAAATCTTCCAAAATTAAAAGTAATTCTTGGAAGTATAGAAAATAGACATTTTAATAATTTGTATAAAAAGTTTGACACTTTAGAAGATTTGTTCAATTTAGTAAATGATTCTATTAGAGAAGATGTACCCATGAATATTACTGAAGGGGAGATTATAAAACCATTATATTCAGAGCAATTGGATAAATTAAAATATGATTCAACTCATGGCAAAGAACTTCTTTTAGAATACGAATTAGAAGAGAGAAAAAATACTAATATTAGCAAATTAAAGGTAAGTTATAACAAGAATACGGGCCACTATATAGAAGTTACAAATTCTCAGATTTCTAAAGTACCAGACCACTATATTAGACGTCAAACGCTTAAAAATAGTGAAAGATATATTACCGACAGATTAAATGAAATTTCAGAAATGATACTTGGTAGCCAAAATGAAATTATTGAACTTGAATATAGACTATTTACTGAAATAAGGGATAAAATTTCTAGTAATTCAACGAGAATTAAGGCGGTTACAGACATAATTTCTACTCTTGATGTAATAAATACCCTCGCAAAAGTTGCTATTAATAATAATTATACAAGACCGATATTTAATGAAGAAAATTATTTTAGAATTAAAGCTGGAAGACATCCCGTTGTCGAGCTAAGTCTAGGAATGAATGAGTTTGTTTCAAATGATACTCTTCTTGGGAAAGAGAATAAGATAATTCAAATAATAACGGGTCCAAATATGGCGGGAAAATCTACATACATGCGACAAGTTGCTCTTATTATATTAATGGCACAAATTGGCTCATTCGTACCTGCATCTGCGTGCGATATTTCAATATCAGATGCTTTATTTACAAGAATAGGGGCTTCCGATAATCTTGCAAAAGGTGATTCCACTTTTATGGTAGAAATGAATGAAATGTCTAATATTATAAATAACGCAGATGAATCTAGTTTTGTAATTTTAGACGAAGTTGGAAGGGGCACATCAACAAATGATGGATATAGCATCGCTAAATCTATAATTGAATATATGAGTAGAAATAATAAATCTAAAACTCTATTTGCTACTCATTATCATGAACTTACAGATTTAGAGGAAGTGCTTCCAAATGTTGAAAATCTAAAAGTAGAAATTGAAGAAACGAATCAAGATATTGTTTTTTTAAGAAAAATAGTAAAAGGCACGTCAAATAAATCATATGGTATAGAAGTTGCAAAATTATCGGGACTTCCAGATGAAATTATTTTTAGGGCGAATACTATACTTGAAAGTATAAACGATAATCAAATAATTGAGAATGATCAATTAAGCTTTATAGCTGATAAAAATATAAAGATTGAAAGAGATATTTTAATTAAAGAACTATCAAATACTAAAATAGAAAATATGACACCAATACAAGCAATAGATACTTTAAATAGATTTATAAATAAAGCAAAGGATGTTTAACATGATTAAAGTTTTATCAAATGATACAATTCAAAAAATTGCTGCCGGAGAAGTAGTTGAAAGGCCAGCATCAATTATAAAGGAATTAGTTGAAAATTCAATTGATGCAAATGCTAAAAATATAATTGTAGAGATTAAAAAGGGTGGTAAATCATATATAAAAGTTTCAGATGACGGAGACGGCATTCCCAAAGGCGATGTAGAGCTTGCATTTGAAAGACATGCTACATCCAAAATAGATGAATTTGATGATCTATATAGCATTTATTCAATGGGATTTAGAGGCGAAGCA
>JAEZZB010000098.1 GCA_023442495.1 Bacillota bacterium | reverse complement strand
TCATCTGCATAAGTCCAGTTATATATTTGTTCTTCGCTAAATGCACCCCTTGCTATAGCATTGAAAGGTGTTCCTGATAGATGAAGGGTATATTTTCTATTGATAAATCTGAAAGCAGCATCAGTTTTAAATGTATCAACTCCTTCATGAGCTTCATCAATTACTAAAATATCCCAGTTTGTATCCCTTATCCACTTATGTTTATCATAAGGTCTATTACTGAAATATCTTGATCCCTTTAAATCTTGAAGTGATAAAAACACTATTCTTCTAGGATCATTTTTTAATTTTTCATCAGTAAATAAAAGTTCATTAAATTGATCATAACTAATAGCTGGTCTGTCTTTTAAAGATTCACTTGTTGATATAAATTTATAATTTGTATTCCACGATATAAATTTTTCATAGTCATCAAACCAGGAATTTGCAATTGCTGGTCTATTTGTGACTATAAGTACATTTCTAAAGTTCATCGATTTTATCAAGTCATATGTAGTAAGTGTCTTTCCAAATCTTGGCTTTGCATTCCATAAGAATTCACTATTTTCGTGGTTTTCAAAATATCTTTTTGTAATATCAACAGCTTCTTGTTGCTCTTTTCTTAAAATATAGCTTAACTCTTCTTTTGATTGATTTAAATCGTTGTGTATAAAAGAGTTGTAGTCATCTAAAGCCTCTTCTTGGTTTCCGTTGTAATAGAAAAACTCTAAATTATCTTTCCTTTTTCTATGTTTAAATCTAACCAAATAATCATGTAATTGATAATCTTTAAAATATTCATCCTTACCAAAATATTTAGCAGGTTCTTCCCATAGTTTTATATATTTAATACCAGCTGTTGTGGTTTGTTGTTTTATTCTAATATCAGCATTTTCTTGTTCAGTATATCCAATTTTAACCCAGCCTTGATTTGAAATCACATCAGGAGTTATATATGCATAAATCTTAGGATTTAACTCTTTCGTTGTCCTAATTCTATCTCTAATTTCCATGATTCAATCCTTTATCAAAAAATTCCATTTTTCCTTTATCCCAGTTCACTATCTTAACTCTTTTACCGGGTATTATTTTAATTTTATTTTCTTCCTTATTATCATCTTCAAAAAAATCTAATTGGACTTCATTTATGATTTCTATTTTTTCACTTAAAGGTATGATGTATTTTAAGCCATCCATTTGAAATAAATTATAAGAAATAATCGTTGCAATATCTTTAATCGACTCTTCCACTGGTTCTTCATCCCATTTATCTAAGAAATAATCAATATATGTGAATAAAAGATTTTCCCTTGCTAAAAATAAAGAGTCTCCACTCCATTCAAATCCATATGAGGCTTTATAGGCTTTTTCTACATATTTTTGCCAACTTATTTTATCATCTATTTCATTATTAATTCTTTGTAATTTTCTATCTAAAAATCCAACTCTATCTTTAATTTCAATATATTTTCCTGTTTCCATATCATATCTTGATGTAATATATGGTGCTTCTCCACATGTAATTTCTAGCCATGTCCTTGAAATATATGTGTTTATATCATCGTTAATATAGTTTTTATCGACTTCATCATTTTGTAATTTCACAACCCAGGTAGGTGTAAATACTTCTGCTTTAATCTTAGTTCTTTCCTTTTGTTGATCTTTAGACTTCATAGATCTTGGTTTTATTAAACCTGACATTTCACCCGTAATTAATTCTGACTTTATCTCTGCCTCAGCTCCATATAATTTGGGATTAAGATATTTAAAATTATCATTTGCCCATATTATATTTTTTGTATATCTTTGATTACTTCTAGTCCTATCTATAAGTAAAATATCTAAAACTTCAGGCATTACTTGATAAAGATATTCTTCATCAATATCTGTATTATATTCAATTTTTCTTAAACTTAGTAATTCTTTTTTCACGTATACTCCTATATTTATAAAGGAAATCTCATGTTGATTATATCATAAAAAAACGATTAAGATTTACTCCTAATCGCTTTAATTCAAATTATTATATATTTCATTTATCAAGAAAAAACATCCTTAATAACTTCATTTATATCTTCACATTGAATTAATTGAAGATTTTTAATTTTTGATTTATCTACATTTGTTTTTGCAATATATGCTTTCTTAAATCCTAATCTGTCTAGTTCTATTAATCGCTTTTCAATATCCGGCACTCTCTTTAATTCACCTGTTAATCCAACTTCTGCAATAAATACCGTTAAGCTGTCAATCGGTTTTTTCTTTATCGATGAAACTATCGACATCATTATAGCCAAGTTTACAGATTGTTCAGATAATCTAAGTCCGCCTGTAGTTTTAAGTACTACATTTTTATCATATAGACTGAAATCTGCTCTTTGTTCAAGTATTGAAATCAATGTATTTAACTGATCTTTTCTTAAACTATCACCTATTCGGATTGGATAAGGTGTAAATGAGTGCGATACTAATGATTCAACTTCCACTACAAGAATTCTTGAACCTTCTTTGATAACTGAAAC
>JAEZZB010000078.1 GCA_023442495.1 Bacillota bacterium | reverse complement strand
AAAAATCCAGTTCTAAATCCGTAACCTAAAGCTGCTGATGTTTCAGCTTCAAAATCTAGTGCCGCATCATTTACTTTAAGTTTTTCTAAAGCTTCTCTGATATTTGTATAAGATTCGCCTTCTGCAGGATAGAGTCCTGAATAAACCATTGGCACGGCTTTCTTGTATCCAGGCAGTGCTGCCTTTGCTGGATTATCGGCAGATGTTACTGTATCACCAACTTGAGCTTGTTTAATATCTTTAATTGAAGCGACTACGTATCCTACATCACCTGCAGCAATTTCATTTGTTGGATATTCTCCCTTCATAGAATAACCGACTTGTGTTACTTCAAATTCAGCACCGGTAGACATCATTTTAATGTTCATCCCAGGTGTAATTTTACCTTCTTTGACTCTTACATACATTACAACTCCTCTATATGAATCATAATATGAGTCAAAAATTAAAGCTTGAAGTGGTGCTTCATCATCTCCTGTTGGGGCAGGTATTTTATTAACTATAGCTTCCAATACATCTCTAATATTAATTCCTTCTTTTGCTGACACTTCTGGTATACCTTCTGTATCCATAGCCAGAATTTCTTCTATTTCTTCTTTAACTTCATCTATTCTTGCTGAAGGAAGATCTATTTTATTTATTACCGGAATTATTTCTAAATCTTGATCTATTGCTAAATAGGTATTTGCTAAAGTTTGAGCTTCAACACCTTGTGTTGCATCAACTATTAATAAGGCCCCTTCACATGCAGCTAAAGATCTTGAAACTTCGTAATTAAAGTCAACGTGACCAGGGGTATCGATTAGATTAAGTACATATCTTTGTCCATCTAAAGCATCGTAAAATATTTTTACAGCTTTAAGCTTAATAGTAATCCCTCTTTCTTTTTCTAAATCCATACTATCTAAAAGTCTATCTCTCATCTCTCTATGAGTTACCGCACCAGTTTCTTCTATTAATCTATCGGCAAGCGTGGATTTACCATGATCTATATGTGCTATTATAGAAAAATTCCTAATATTATTTTTTTTTATATCCATAATCACCTTTCACTAAAATTCATTACAAATACGCCTTTTATTTGGTTAATATTTATCGTACCAAATAGTCTAGAATCTTTTGACAAATCTCTATATCTATTATCGCCTAGTACAAAAAATTCATTTTCTCCTACAAACCATTTATCCTGATCATATACTTGAGTTTCATCGCCTCTAGTGTAATCTTCTATCTTTTGCTTTCCATTTATAAATATTTTATTGTTGATAACTTCAACAATATCTCCAGGAAGTCCAATAACTCGTTTTACATAGAATCGATTATCTTCACCTTGAAAATAAATAATATCATCTTGCTTAATATCTTCAGCGTCAATATTAAATTTTTTAACTAAAATTTTATCACCTTCGTAAAAAGTCCTTTGCATTGAATTTCCTTCAATTTTAATTACCGAAAAGAAATATTTATCTACTATCAACGCTACCAACATTAATATTATTGCTATAAGAATTACATATGTAAATATTCTTTTAATTTTCTTAGCATTATTTGATTGCCTTTTTCTTCTTTTTCTTAAAATTCTTTCGTCCACTATTTTATCAACCCTATATTATCTAATGGCCAAAATCTAAATCTTGCCACACCTTGTATTCTATCTAAAGTAATAGGTCCAAAAACTCTTGAATCCGTGCTCCCACCTGGCTGTCTATTGTCACCCATTACAAAATATTCATCTTCTCCTAAACTCCACTCAAAACCATTTATAATGTCGGTATAATCTCCATAAGCATACGGTTCATCAAATATTTCTCCATTTATATATGTCTTACCGTCAATGATTTGAATATTTTCACCTGGCAGGCCTATAATTCTCTTAATATAATCATGATTGCTATCAAATTCCATCACGATTATATCTCCTCTTTTAATTTCTCTAAATTTCATTCCTATTTTATCTACAATAACTCTATCTTCTGTTTGAAGAGTCATATTCATAGAACTTCCCTCTATTCTTGTAGGCTCAAATATATATGTTTTTATAAAAAAAGCGATTGCTACAGCTATTACAATAGAGATTAACCAATTTAGAGCTGGACTCATTTCCTTTTTATTCTCCCTACACTTATCGTAGTTAATTTCATATATTTCTTCATCATTAATTTTATTTAAACTCTCGTCTTTCATAAAAAACCCCATTTCCTGTTTGCAATAATAGTATTATATCATTTCTACATAATTTATTAAACAAAATATACAAAAAAATCTTGCTTTTTTCATTGCGTTTTGATATACTTATCGTTGTTATTTATACGATTAATTACAGGAGGTGAGTTCATGGCAAATATTAAATCTGCAATCAAAAGAATTGATGTTACTAAAAGACAAACTTTAAAAAACAGATCAAAGAAAAGTGAATTAAAAACACTTACTAAGAAATTTGACTTAGCGATTGAAGAAAATAGATTAGACGATGCAAGCGAATTATTAAAATTATTAGATAAAAAATTAAAGAAAGCTGCTGCAAAAAGTGTTATTCATGATAATGCAGCTTCAAGAAAATTAAGCAAATTAAGCATTAAACTAAATAACGCAAGAGCATAATTATTGAATATTAAAAAGCATATCGTATTGATATGCTTTTTTTGTTGATAATTTAGGGATTAATAGTTTCATAGTCTTAACGAATGATAAATTAATAATTCTAAACCCAATTGTCGAATTTAGCTAATTTTATACCTAAACAAAATTCATATATTATTCTTTCAATTAATTCTTCGATTGGACGTTTTGAAGTTTTAAGCATCATCTCACTTTCATAACAAAGTCTGTGAATCTGCAAAAGTTCTTCAATTGTAAATTTATTTACAAGTTTTTCAAGCTTTCCATATTCAAAATTAGAAATCCCAACATATTGTCGTGAAGTTTGAAGATTTAATCTTCTATTCATACAATCTTTTACACTTATCATATTTC
>JAEZZB010000067.1 GCA_023442495.1 Bacillota bacterium | reverse complement strand
TAATAAATAATTTGAATCTGACAAATAATATTTTTCTAGAATTAAACCACTCCCAACATCTTCATGTTTCAAATACTCAAAATCTTTCCAATCTACATTATCCTTGCCTTTTTCTTCAATAAATTTTATTATATCTTCTGTTGTTGATATTTGTTTATTTGAGCATGAAATCATTGTAAATGGTAACAATACAAACAAAAGTAATATTAATATTTTTCTCATAATATCCACCTAGTATTTAACAAAATAATATCCACAAAATGTTGAATAATTAACATCATAATAATTTCTATTAGCTAGTCTGGGATTTATTATGGATCTACCCGATGCATCCGCTCTTGTTACATTAGTAATACCACGCTTATGTGACCAGTATCCATCTGAGTCTTGTCTATACCAATGATAATCCTTGCCAGGTGCTATAACTAGGGCAACTTTATACTCTCTATATCCAGGTTTCTCAGTTTCACCAGCAATTCGAAAGCCTTTTACTTTTGAAATATAATTTACATCTTTTTTTACTGCATTAATAATATTTGTTTTTGAAATTGTATCTTTTGTTATCATTTTACCAGAAGCATATCCTGGTTGGTGTGAATCTCTATTTGTAGTCGCAAAAAAATTCAAAGCATAAGTATAACAATTTGCTCTATATCTATTTTTATTCCAATATGTAGGCGCGTAATTTTTTTCATATCCACCAACAGGTAAAATTTTATTTCCTAAATCTTGATGAATTTTTCCCATTGGTAATATACTATTATTGTTATGTGTTCTAATATCTATACTATAAAATTCATTGTTATAATTATATGAGTTTTCAATGTATTTTTTTTCGTAATTATATTCACTTAATTCAAGAGGTCTATAGCTTATATATTGTTGATCTTCAGCTGATAAGCTATTAAACCAACACAACCATTCTTTAGTTTCATTTGAAATATTTTGATTATTCAGTATTTCTTGTACAACTGTTTCAGTATTACTTAGATCGTCAGATTTGGCTATAATATTTGATGGAATAATCAAAATTATTAGCGTTAATAATATAGATAGTAATTTTTTCATATTTTGCTCCTAAATAATAAGTTTATGATATCGATATCATAACAAAACATTATCATAATATGACGTGTTTGTCAACAGTTTAACTATGTTAAATTGATGTACTAAATATTTTATAAAATTATTTATTATCTAATTTATAAATTTTATTTCTTTCTACTACATACATTACTAATACACAAATCTGTGATAAAAAAATAAAATTAAAGGGGACGGCGCATAGTATTATATATAGTATTTTGTGTATAATATTATTAAAAATATTTATATATAGTTAGCAATTTTATGAAAATATATTATATAAAAATAAAAATATAATTCGATAAATTCCCGAATACGTACTAGTATAAAAACCGCTATGATATGTTTACAAATACGAGGAAAATGCTAAAAAAGTTAATGATATGGATAGCAAAGACTATAAAAGGGAACTTTGGATTCCGATAACGGAAGCTTAAAAACCAACTTGTCGAGCTAAATAAAACTGAATATTGAAGATACAAGGCGATTAAGAATAGTCGATAAAGGGTTATAGGTTACCTGTAACAACCTAAATACATTATATAAGGAGGTGCTTTTATGAATTTACAAGAAAAAATAGTAAATCTAAGAAAACTAAAAGGATGGTCGCAAGAAGAATTAGCGGGAAGATTAAATGTATCTAGACAAGCTATTTCTCGCTGGGAAGTAGGTTCAGCACAACCAGATGCAAATAATATTGTTCAACTAAGCAAGTTGTTTGGTGTAACAACGGATTATCTATTGAATGAGGATTATAAAAGTGATTATGACCTACCAGTAGTGAGAACTGTAAATGATGAGGCAAAATATAAGTTATGTAAAACAGTTGCATTCAGCATTGCTTTTATAGGTTTATTAGGAAATGCTACGATATATATTTTATCCAGAGCTATTGAGGTAATGATTCCTTTTATAACCTATAAAAATGGAGAAAAGATTTATCAATGGAATCCTGAATTTATTGGTCGTAGCTACAAGTACTTCATACGAGAATACAACTTGGAGTTTTTAGCAATTTTATTTTGGATATTATTGATTATTGGATTAACTATTCTGATAATCCCAAAGAATAAATGGACCTTAATTAGCGAGAAATTAAGTGATTATAAAAAGAAAAAATCAAAAATAAAGAAAGACTCAGCAGTTTAGGATTCGATTTTAGTTTTTGAAATTTAATTTGGTAAATGAAAGAGAAAGGCGATAAACGTATCGTCTTTTTTTGTGCCCAAAATCAGGAGGTAAAGATGAATCGGATAAGAAGCCCTACTTATTAGGCAAATAAAATTAAATAGCACTTATAAAGCGATTGGAAAAGTAATAGATCCAGTCGCTTTTTTTATTTCATGAAAAGGAGAACTAGAAAAAATTATGGAAAGAGAAATGGTAAATATTAACGCTAATCTTGTTAAAGAACCTAATTTTACAAGCTTTGAAAGAGAAGGTGAAGAAGTTCAGGTTGTTAATTTTACATTAGTTAAGAAGTATGGCAAGAGCAAGGAGTATATCAATTGCTCAGCCTATGGAGAAAAGATAGAAGTGGCTAAGGATTTCGAAAAAGTAGACTTAATTCACGTCTTTGGCTATTTCAAGGAAAGAGAATATAACGGAAAAACATATAAGAATTTCGTAGTGAAGTCTTATAACAAAATTGAAAAGAAAGATAATGAAGAAATTTCTAAGGAGGAATAAATAATGGGATTTTTTACACAAGCAGTAGATGTTTTAAAGATTTTAGTAATGGCACTTGGTGCTGGTTTAGGTGCATGGGGTGTTATTAACTTGATGGAAGGTTATGGTAACGACAACCCTGGTGCAAAATCTCAAGGTATTAAACAATTGATGGCTAAATAAAGAGGGCAAAAGCAAGCAAGAAAAGTTTGAATTTCAGCTTATCAAAAGAATAGATTGCTAAAAAGCAATATAACTGATATAATAATTTATATTATACAAAGAAAATTTTTTCCAAAATGCAAGACTGTATTCAATTCAACATATACAGTAGGAGGAGTAACATGGCAGTTTCATATAGACCTATCTGGATAGAGTTAGCAAAGCGAGAGATGATGAAAACCGAGTTTCAAAAAATAGCGGGAATATCCGGCAATGTTCTTGCCAAAATGGGTAATAACGAATATATATCTATGAAAAATCTTGAAAGAATATGTATGTCTATGGACTTATCACCGAGTGAAGTAATTGAGTTTAGAGAGGATAATACAGAAGGAGCAAACGATGAAACCAATGCTTAAGTATCGTGGTGGAAAAAGTAAAGAGTTAGAAGAAATAAAAAAATTTATTCCTGAATATTCCGGAAGATATATAGAGCCTTTTTTTGGTGGTGGAGCATTGTTTTTCGATTTAGAGCCGAATGACGCAATAATAAATGACATAAATGAGCCGTTAATGGCTTTTTATATGGGTGTAAAAAATGATTTTGAGACAGTTAAGAATCAGTTATCCGAAATACAAATTCAGTATGAAGAAAACAGAGATGATTTTGAAAAACGCAAAGCGGATAGCAACGGCGACAGAGTCCATGATGACAATGAAGAATTATATTATAAAATGAGAGATATTTTTAACGGAGACGGAGATGATAACATCCATGAAGCTACTGTTTATTATTTTATAAATAAAACTGCATATTCAGGAATGATAAGATATAACAAACAAGGTAAATTTAATGTTCCGTATGGAAGATATAAAAACTTCAATACCAATTTGGTAACATATGAACATCATGAATTATTAAAAAACTCAGAGATTTTTGCAGAGGATTATAGCTCAATTTTTGAAATGGCTAAAAGCGAAGATTTTATGTTTTTAGATCCGCCTTATGACTGTGTATTTAGTGATTATGGCAATAAGGAAACAAAAGATGGCTTTACAGATGAAATGCATAGAAAGTTAGCAGAAGATTTTAAAAAGTTGAAATGCAAAGCTCTTTTGGTGATTAGCAAGACGCCGTTAATTGAAGAATTGTATGGAGATATGATAGTTCATGAATATGAAAAATCATATGCGGTAAACATAAGAAATAGGTTTAAGTCTGAGGCTTTGCATGTGTTGATTACAAATTACTAGGTGTAACATGGCGTCATTAACAGGAACGAGATTTTTATTTTTCACTACTTCACCAAGAAGTCCGATGAAAATAATACCTGAAAATGATGCTTCTATATCTCATTTTTTCACTTTGCATAATCTAAATATAGAGTTTTATGGTGGTAAATCTGTGATTGTACCTTTAGAATTAAATGTGTTCATAAAGATGGTAGAAGATTCATATAAAGCTGACTATACGCCAACACCTGATAATGTAAAATCTTTATTTGAATATTCAAAAAAAGTATCTAAAACAGCTGAAAATGAAAAAGATTGGTTTAACAAAGTAAAAGATAAAGCTTTGAATTGGTTAGCTTAAAATATTATTTCAAGGTAATGGTAAAAGCGATTAAGAAAAATCTTAGTCGCTTTTTTAATACCATAAAATAAAAAAGGAGGATATAAAAATTGAAAGAATTAGAAAAAACAAGGCAAAATATAAGAGCGTTAGAAGATGAACTTGATAAAACGGAAAAGCAGTTAAAACAGCTTGAAAATCAAGAGAAGAAAATTCTACGGCAAGACAAATTGAGAGAGCAGAAAAAAAGAAATCACAGACTAATCATAAGAGGAGCAATGCTTGAAAGTTTTATCGAGAATGCGGAGGAATTGACAAATGAGATATTAAAATATTGCTTAAAGTTGCTTTTAATACTTCGGACTTCAAAGAAACCTTGAGCATAATTCGAGAAAGTTGAGCGAGCAGAAATAACATAATTGTCCCGTTTTTTCATTTTCAACAAAAGATAATAAAAAGACTTTAAGATCAACATTGTAGCTAATCGTATGAGAAAATCTTTGGTACTTTTTGAAATGGTATAAAATCAATTTTCAAGAATCGAAAATAGCAAATATTGCAAAAAAAGTCTGTCTAGAATTATCTAGACAGACTTTTTATATTTACAAATATATTTATGTGGCTACAAAGATAAGTACAAATAAACTATAATATTTAAAAATAACCTTAATTATGATATTATATAAACTATATGGAATGGAGTAAATATGAAATTAATTATTGATTTATTGGGAACCGATTTAGGTGCAAAAGAAGTTGTATTGGGTGTAATAGATTCACTTAAGAAAACTCATTTAAATTTTATATTAGTTGGACCGGAAGAAATAGCAAGAGATACAATTAAAGAACAAAATGCTGATATTCATAGATTTGAATTCATCGATACTAATGTCTTTATTAAAAATGAAGAAGATCCGGCAAGAACTTTGAGAAAAAAGAAAGATGCTTCTTTAGTATTAGGACTTAATAGATTAAATGAAGAAGGGGATGGATTTCTCTCTGGAGGAAGTACAGGAGCATTACTTGCTGGGGGGCTATTTATTACAAAGAGAATAGGAAATATAAAAAGAGCAACCTTAATGGCTCCAGTTCCAAATGTAAAAGGAGGAGTTACTCTTTTAGCGGATACAGGTGCTGTAGTAGATACAACTGCTGAAATGTTATCCCAGTTTGCGTTTTTAGCTTCAATAGTAGCAAGAGATTATCTAGGAAAATCAAATCCTAAGGTATACTTACTAAATGTCGGCACTGAAGAGGGTAAAGGTGATTTAAGATCTAAAGAAGCCTATAATTTAATCAAAGAAAATGATAAATTGAATTTTATGGGTAATATTGAAGCAAGGGAATTTTTATCTGGCGAGGCTGATGTAATAGTTGCAGATGGTTTTTCTGGCAATGTTATGTTAAAATCAACAGAAGGAGCATTAGGCTTTGTATTTTCTGAATTAAAATCCTCATTGATGTCAAGTCTTAAGACGAAAATTGGTGGATTATTTATTAAATCAAGTCTTTCTGAATTTAAGGACAAATATGATTATAAAAAAGTTGGAGCTGGAATGCTAGTGGGTGTAAATAAGCCTTTATTTAAAGCACATGGTAATTCCGATAGAATTGCAATTGAACATGCCATATATCAAGCAGAAAAATTCCTAGAAGGCAATATAATTGAAAGTATTAAAAAAGAATTTAATGATGAGGTGTAATTATGGTTAGAGAAAAAATTATTAATATGATAAAAGAAGAGTTAATGGTTGATCAATTAGATGTAAATGCAAATTTATTAAATGACTATGACATTGACTCTATAGGTTTAATTGAATTTATAATGAATCTTGAGGAAGAATTTGATATTCAAATTGAAGATGAAGAAATTCAAGGATTAAGCTCTACAGAAGATGTAATTAAATTGGTAGAAGAAAAAACTGGAAACTAATATGCAAATAGAAAATAATAGATTAATAGAACTTTCTAAATTAGAAAGTTCTATTAATTATGAATTTAAGGATAAAAATTTATTAAATAACGCCTTTATTCATACCTCATATTCAAATGAACATGCAAATCTTAATGGCAAGAGTAATGAAAGGCTTGAATTCCTTGGAGATGCTGTTTTAGAGCTAGTATTTAGTGAAATTATTTATAAATATCTAAAAAAGGTAGATGAAGGAGTTCTTACAAAGATAAGAGCAAATTTGGTGTGTGAAAAATCATTTTCTGAGCTTTCAGATAAAATTAATCTTTCAGACTACTTATTATTAGGTAAAGGCGAGGAAAAAACAGGTGGCCGTCATAAAGATTCTATAAAAGCTGATGCTTTTGAAGCTTTTAATGGTGCATTGTATATAGATAGTGATTATACATTCGTTTATAATTTTATATATGATCTTATAGAAGATAAACTCTTTAATATTGATACTGTTAAAGGGCATGTAAATGACTTTAAGTCAATGCTACAAGAACATTTACACAAATATAAAAATATAAACTGTACTTATGGATTGATAAAAGAAGAAGGTCTTTCACATTGCAAGAAATTTTATGTCAATGTTAAGGTGGGAAATAAAGTACTTGGTACTGGAGAAGGGAAAAATAAAAAATTAGCAGAACAAATGGCTGCTAAAGATGCACTTGAAAAAATGGAAGTAATTTAACAAAATGCTATCCTAATGGGATAGCTTTTTTTAGGAAGTATTTATGAAACTAAAATATATTGAATTGTATGGATTTAAGAGCTTTGCAGATAGAACTAAACTATTATTTAATAAAGATATTTCTGCAATAGTTGGTCCAAATGGATCTGGAAAATCAAATATTGCAGATGCTATCAGATGGGTTTTAGGAGAACAATCTGCTAAATCTTTGCGTGGTTCAAATATGCAAGATGTTATATTTTCTGGTACTGAAGATAAAAAGCAAATGAATATGGCACAAGTATCTATTGTTTTAGATAATAGTGATAAATCACTTCCAATTGCATTTGATGAAGTAAGTGTAACAAGACGTGTATTTAGAACTGGTGAAAGCGAGTATTTAATAAATAAAGCTCCAGTAAGATTAAGAGATGTTAAAGAGTTATTTTTAGATACAGGTATTGGTAAAGATGGCTATTCAATAATTGGACAAGGTCGTATTGATGAAATTTTAAATGGTCGTCCAGAAGATAGAAGAGAAATATTTGATGAAGCTGGCGGTATTTCTAAAAACAAATATAAAAAGACAGAGGCTGAAAGAAGACTTGTTAAAAATGAAGAAAATATAGAAAGATTAAATTCCGAAATAAAGATTAAACAACAAGAAACTGATTTGCTTGAAATTCAATCAAATAATGCAAAAGAAGGTATCAAATTAACTTCAAGACTAGAAGTATTAGAATTAAATCTATTAGATAAAGCTATAAAAAAAGCTTCAGAAGATTTAATCAATGATCAATCAAGACTTGATTATATTAACTCTAGTATGGATGAAGAAAATATTAAACTTTCAAACCTTCAAAAATTAATCAATCCAGTTCAAATTGAAATTACTGAAATGGAAAATCAAATCGAAATTTTAAGAAATAATAAAATTGAACAAGATAAAAGACTTCAAAAAGTCGAATCAGATATAAATTTATTAAATGAAAAATCAAGATTTTATAATGCGGATATTGAAAGAATCTCAAATGATATAATTATAAAAACTAATAGACATAATCAATATTCTGAAGAGTTAATTAAAAAAAATGAAGAATTATTAAAACTTGAAGAGTCAAAACAAGAATTAAGTATAAAGCAAAATGAACTAAATTCTAGATTAAGTGAAATAAAGCAATCTAATTTAGGAAATCGAGAAAAATATTTCAGTATTTCTGAAAAACTTGACAATGATAAAAAACAGCTTGCAAGTTTACAAGTAGATAAAAATACTAAGGATCAGCTTGATATTACAAATGAAAAACTTAAAAATTCTTATATCAATGAAATAAATTTATTAACAATCAAAATTAAAGAAATTCAAAAAAAAAATACAGAGCTTGAAAATAAAGCTAGAGAAACCGATAAAAATATTTCTTATAATACAAATAAAATAGCAGAATTATTAAAAGATAGAGAAAATAAATTAAAGAATATTAGCGATTATGAGTTTAAACAACAAAAAAATAAAGAAAATTATCTTATGATTAAATCCCAAAGAGATATTTTATATAGACAATATCAATCATACGATGGTTATTATAAATCAGTTCAGAATTTACTTCAAAATGCTAATAAAGATAACAATATAAAACAAAAGATAGTGGGTGTTCTTGCAGATTTAATTTCAATTGATGATAAATATAAAGATGCTCTTGATGTTGCTCTTGGCTCAGCTCTTCAAAATATTGTTATAGAAAATGAAAATGATGGAAAATTCTTAATAGAATATATTAAGAGTAATCGAATCGGTAGAATTACATTTTTACCAATAAGTAAAATAAATGGTTTTAAGACTAAAGTTTCTCATCCAAAAATGATTGATACATTAAATAATCTAGTTAAATTTGATAAAAAGATTGAAAAAATTATTGATTATTTTCTTTCTAAAACAATACTAGTAGAAAATATGGATGATGCAATAAAAGTTTCAAAAGAAACAAATGGATTTAGAATAATTACTCTTGAAGGTGAAGTTATCAATTCATGGGGATCTATGGTTGGTGGTACATTATTTAAAAAAGAGCAAAATTCATTAATTAATAGAAAAAAAGAATTAGATAATTTAAAGAATAAATTATCAGATTTTGAATTGAAAAATAAAGAATTTGATAATTCTATTTTTAAGGAAAGAGAAATCTTAAAAGATATAGTATATAATCTACAAAAATTAGACGATGATAATAAAAATCAATTAAATATTAAAGATAATATTAGAT
Source organism: Bacillota bacterium (assembly GCA_023442495.1). Lineage (GTDB taxonomy): Bacteria > Bacillota > Clostridia > Tissierellales > Peptoniphilaceae > Helcococcus. The sequence goes on along the minus strand of JAEZZB010000067.1, from coordinate 2,177 downwards.
ATCAAACTAATGAATTAAAGATTGAAAAAAATTTCAATGAAAAAAGACTTAGTGAGTATAAAACTCTTCTTGAAAATGTAGAAAAAGAATTAATTTCTAAAGACTATTCAAATATTGAACAGTTAATTCAAAATATCGAAAAAGATGAATTAGAATATGAAAAATTAAATCGGATTATTGAAGATGAAAATAAAAAGATTAATGAATATGACAAAAAGCTTTATTCTACAAATTCTGAAATTGAAATTTTTGATAGGGATAAAAATCTATTATTAAATGATATTGAAAATCTTAAATCTGATATTCAAGATATCCATAACAGTTTAGAAATTGATACTAAATCACTTGAAACGATTAAATTTGAATTAAACAATGGTAAAAATAAAGTTTCAAAATTGATTGAAGAAAAAGAAAATATTGAATCTTCGTTACAATCTGATGAAAAACTGGAAAAATATAAAGAAAATCTCGCAAATAAAAAGAAGAATATTTCTAAAGATTATGAAACGATTGAAACACTTAAAAATAGTCTTTCTGACAATGAAAAAGAAAAGTTCAGACTTGAACTTAAGATTGATAATGTAAAACAAAAAGTTAATGATTTAAGAAATGATTATATTGAAACTTATAGTATTACTATCGAAGAATTAGATTTCAAATTAAATCGTTTAGAAATAACTGATGCTACTAGGAAAGAAGTTTTACAAATTAAAAATAGACTTTCAGAAATTGGATATTTTAATTTTGAAAGTATTGAAAAATTTAATATAGTAAGTGAAGAACTTCAATTCATGAAAAATCAATATAACGATTTAATCGAATCAAGAGATGATATTATAAATATGATATCTAATATTGAAAAAGAAATGAAAGAAACATTTAAGGAAGCTTTCCAAAAGATTCAAATTAGATTTAATGAAATATTTAAGATTTTATTTAATGGTGGAGAAGCTGAGGTTAAATTAGATTCAAGTGATATACTTACAGCAGGTATTGATATTATCGCAAGACCGCCAGGAAAGAAACTAAAATCAATTGCTCTTTTATCTGGTGGCGAAAAAGCTATGACAGCAGTTGCTTTATTATTTGCGATATTTGAAATCAATCCAGCACCATTTTGTATTTTAGACGAAATAGATGCTGCACTTGATGAAGCTAATACTAAAAGATATGTAAATTATTTGAAGTCATTAACTGATAAATCGCAATTTATAATGATTACACATAGAAAGGCTTCTATGGAAATGGCAGATATCCTATATGGTGTAACTATGGAAGAAAGAGGAATCTCAAAAGTAATTACTTTATTATTAGATGATTACAATTAAAAAAGTCGCATTTTGCCTTTTTATATTAATATGATGATATTGAATAATATTTCTACAAGGAGTGAATATGTTTAGAAAATTATTTGGATTAGACAAGAAAAAAGATGAAAATAAAGAACTTGAAGATTCAAAGTTAAGAGAAGAAATTTTAAAAGAAAGTAATGATTTACAAGAGAAATCTTCAATAAATAAAAAAAAACCAGATGCCATTATCAATATTGATAAAAACAATGTTGAAATTAATATGAACGAAGTTAGTGAAGTAGAATATGTCTTAACTAATGAAGATAGTGATTATTCAAGAAAAGAAGATGAAATTCAAAAAGTACAAGATAAAAATCAAGTAGAAGATGATTCTGAAATTCTTTTTGAAGATGTTGAGGAAATATTGGGACCGTCAGTTGATGAAACTCACGCAGAAAATGTTTCGGAAGATATTACTCCTAAAAAGGGATTTTTTGAAAGACTTAAAACTGGACTTTTCAAAACAAGAGATGCTTTTAATTCAGCTTTTGATAATTTAATAAATGGTAAGGCTAAAATAAGTGACGAATTATATGATGAACTTGAAGAACTTTTAATTTCTGCAGATATTGGGGTCGAAACAACTATTAAAATTGTTGAGCAATTAAGAGATGTAGTAGCTCAAAAACACATAAGAGATCCAAAACTTATTAAGGGAGAACTTGAAGCTCTACTTAGAGATTCTCTAAAATTAAAAAATAAAAATAATGATTTAAATTTCGAAGTAAATAAACAAGCAATTATTCTTGTAATTGGTGTAAATGGTGTAGGCAAAACTACAACTATTGGTAAATTAGCATATAATTTACAAAAGGAAGGTAAATC
>JAEZZB010000042.1 GCA_023442495.1 Bacillota bacterium | reverse complement strand
TTTCTGTATTTAAATTATTTATAAAAAAGTTTAAGCTAAATCTTTTACGAATACATTAACTTCAAGTACTTTAATTCCAAGCATTGTTTCGATTTGTTCAGAAACTGATTTTTGAACATTTTCTGCTATTTTGTGAAGTTCTGATTCAGCTTTTAGTATAACTGTTAAAGCTACTTTAATAGTATTGTCTTGAACAACAGCAACTATACCTTCTTTTTTATTCTTATCTATTTTTTTATTTTTGTATCCAATAACATCTTCAACACCTTCAACTTGTAAAGCAGATTCTGCAATTAATTGATCAATGATGTCGTTTGAGATTCTTACTGAACCATTATTAAAATCGGTCATGGTAACCTCCTTATCTTTTTCTTATTATATGAAATATCAATATATTATGCAAATATTTGAACAATAAAATTGTGATTTATTTAATTTCCCATACAAATGTTGCTGTATCTTCTAAATCGATATCCTCTGGATTCATATCGATAGATTTTGAAGCCGTCATTATAGATTGTTCACGCAACATTGAAAACTTAGTATTTGAGAATATTGTTATTTCTGACCAGTCATAGTCAATCTTAATTAAATCACCTAGTTTATATCCGGAAGCTTCGCAAAGAATTTCTGCTTTTTTTCTTGCATCTATAGCCACTTCCTTTAGTAAATCATATTTGGCTTTTTCACTATCTTTTATCGTAAAATCAATAGACAAATCTGGATCTGATAGAGAAGTTGAAATAGCAATCAACGCGTTAGAGAGTTTTTTCATATCATAATCAAATGAAAGTATAAGTTTATGATTTACTTTATAACCTCGAAAAACTTTTTTATAATTACCATATTTATCTTTAACACTATCGTAATCTGTACTTACATCAAAATATCTAGTTTTTACATCATCTTTTTCAAAACCAACATTAATAATTGCATTATATAATTTCTCTAAAGATTCAGAAGCAATATTCATCGCTCTTTCATATTGAAAGTTCTTAGATACTAATGAAAAGTTTAATTGTATATAGTCTGGTTTGATTTTTAAATTTCCTGTTCCTTTAATAGTTATTGTTCTATCCATAATACCACCTCTTTTATTATCTTATAAGGGATGTTAACAAAATTATTATATCATATATTATTAAGATTACTAAGTTTAAGAAATTCAATAGCGAGTCCTTTTACAGCGGATTCTGTCTTGGATTATAGAAAGGTTATGTTAATAAGCACTTTTTTATTAACTATACAATATTTACAATAATATATGAATATATATTACATATATAATTGCACCATCTGATATCTATATTTCTCTTAAAAATACAAGTGGTGTTGAATCTTTAAAAACACGAATTCAACACCACTAAAATATCTCATATACAATGAAATGAATAAGGATTTTAAAGGATTTAGGTATATAATTTATTGTTAGTGAGCTAAACTTGTTTTTTAAGCTATAATATTTATACAAACTTCAAAAATCAATAAAAAAGTGGTGTCGAATTTTCAAAAATTCAATTTCAACACTACTGTGAAATATTAGACAATTAAAGGGCTAAGAAAAAGTAGATAAATACGAATAAGTATATAGAAAACATGATAAATATACCAAAAGTACATTTTACAAAAGAGTACATGTTAATATTCAGTTTTTCAAAATCACAAAGGAATTTTTCGACTCTCTGTTGGGAGTCTTCTTTATTTACAACAGCACCTATTTATACTATAATTTATATATGTAGGAGTAATTTTATGAATAGAAAAAATATTATTGGGATTGATTTTTTAAGAGCGATAGCTATTGTCGCTGTAATTATTTATCATATAAGCGTTAAGATTCTACCTGGCGGTTTTATTGGAGTAGATTTATTTTTCGTTATATCAGGATATCTATTAGCAAATTCATTAGTAAATCAAGCTATTAGTAAAGGCGAAGTTAAATATTTTGATAGCATAAAGAAAAGAATTAAATCACTTTGGCCATTACTTTTTTTAGTTATATTTGTAGTTACTATATATTTAACTGTATTTAATAAACCAGTTCTTGATGTTGCTCATAAGGATATAATTCCTGGACTTGGATTTATGAGTAATTGGTGGTTGATATTTAATAAAGTTGGATATTTTGATAGCTTTGTTGCAAATCCATTTAAGCACTTATGGTATATTGGCGTACTCGTTCAATCAACAATAATTATTATAACTTTATTTAAATTGTCATATTCTTTAACTAAAGATAAGAATTTTGGACTTTTCAAAGTGTTGATGATAGGATTAATCATTATTAGCTTTGTATTATCACAAGTATTTTATGACCCACAAAATGTTTCTAGAGTATATTATGGAACGGATACTAGAATATATGAAATTGCTTTAGGGGTTTTAGGATATCTATTTTATCCTATTGGAAAATTGTCAAGACCTGAAAAAATTGATAGAAAAGAAAAAAGAAAATATGCAAAGACTCGTGAAATTTCAACAATTGTTTCAATAATTTCACTTGGGATATTTATATATAGTATATTGAATGTGTATGAATTTTATCCTTGGATATATAGATTTGGATTTGTTTTATTTGCAGTAAATTCATTAGTCTTATTATTGAGTTTTGGTAATGAAAACAATTATTTATATACTATGATAAGATTTATACCGATTGGAATATTAGGGAAAATGTCATATAGTCTATATCTATGGCATTATCCAATATTAATTCTATCAAATACAAAGGCAGAAATTACATCATCACCTAATTTAACATATACAATAATTAGACTTGTAGTCATACTTGTAATTTCATCCTTGACATATACATTTATTGAACAAAGAAATAAAGTAAAATACGAAGATCGAAATGATAGAAGAGCAAGACAAAATAGAAGAAAAAATAATAGTATATTGAATAATAAGATATTTATACCTTTTGCTGCGATATTCGCACTTGGTGTATTTGGAATAGCAATTCCGTATACATCAACAGCATTTGTAGAAGAATCTACAAATATTGCAGATAATGGAAATAGCCAAAATAATGAAACACAAAACGAAGGAAATGAAGATCCAAATGTGGATAGAAATGACCCGAATACACTTATTTTGAATGGAAAAGAAACTGAAAAAGAAACACAAGAAGAAAATCCAGACGACACAAATGATCAAAGTAGTGAGCCTGCACCACAACTAAAATACAATCAATTAGTATTAATCGGTGACTCACTAGGCGTAAATGTTGGAAATAAAATAAAAGAACTATATCCAAATTCAATAGTGGATGCAAAAATTAGTAGACAATTATTTGATTCTGTGCCAGTTGCCGAGTCTTATAGTGGGTATGATTCAAATGAAACAGCACTAATTATCATGCTTGGAACAAATGGATATTTTTCTGAAAGTGACTTAGAAGACTTAGTTGCACCATTTCCAAAAGCAAAGAAGCTATTTGTAAATATTAAATCACCAATATCTTGGGAAGATTCATCAAACAAAATGTTACAAGAATTTGCACAAAAAAATGAAAATACAGTACTTATTGATTGGAATAGTGTAGCGACACAACATCCAGAATATTTGGAACCTGATAATACACATTTAAATTATATTGGTGTGGATGCATTAGTAGAAATTTTTCAAAATGAACTTAGATAGGAGTAAGAATTGATAGAAAATAAAATGATTGAAAAATATATTCAAGAACAATCAGAATATATTTTTAATAAATACATTTATTCTAAATTTCTTATGACAAAATATTATAAAAACTTTGGAAAGTTAGAAGTAGAAAAAATAAAAAAGGCATATGATTTATTTATTTTAGACAAAAAAATGGAATATAGATTTGTATCTGAAGCTATAGGCGAAAGACTTAATGAATTTTTTGCCGATGCCGAGGCTGCATATGAATATAAAGATGCAATTAAGCAAATAAGAAGACTTAATTTAAGAAATAAATTTTCCGAAAAGAATTTTGACATATTAAGTGATGCGATAAATCACGATGTAAAAAATAAAATTAAGAAAATTGTGAGAAATATGGATCCAATTGTAAACACATATATGGATACTAATTGTGAATACAATAAGTTTATACAGGATATGAAAGATGCTAAATTTGATAATTTAGATTCTTTCATAAAAAAAGCTGAAATATATGGAAAATTACAATCCAGTAATTCTACAGAAAAAGTCTATCATGAAGAATTAGAAAAAATTATTAAAAAGATTATATCTAAAAATAAAAAAATTAAATCAGAGTTTCCTTTTACTTTCGAAGAAGTTTTAATGTCACAGGAGAAAATTGAATTCAAGAAAGAAGAATTAAAGAAACAAATTGATATAACAAATAAAGCGTTTGATAGATTAAATTATTATTATATAATGACTAAAGATGAAGGAAATTGGAAGAGTTAAAATTTTATACAAATCCATACTAAATTAGTAAAGATTAGATAACAATAAGATTAGGGAGATTATATGTTAGAAATAAAAAATTTACACGCAAGTGTTGAGAATAAAGAAATATTAAAAGGGATTGACCTTATAATAAACAAGGGAGAAGTCCATGTAATTATGGGGCCAAATGGCTCCGGAAAATCTACACTTACAAAAGTAATTATGGATTATCCGGATTATTCCGTTACAGATGGTAAAATTATTTTTGAAGGACAAGATATATCTGACGAATCGACGGATAAAAGAGCAAAACTTGGATTATTCCTTTCATTCCAAAATCCAGAAGAAATAGAAGGGGTAAGTGTTGAAAATTTCTTACGTACGGCTTTAATTAATCTTACAGGCGAAAAACCAAAATTATTAGATTTTAGAAGAAAGTTAAATAAAGAATTAGAAGATTTAGAATTTGATAAAGATTATGCTAATAGATATTTGAATGTCGGCTTTTCAGGCGGTGAAAAGAAGAAGAGTGAAATCTTGCAAATGAAGATTTTAGATCCTAAATTAATCATGCTTGATGAGACAGATTCAGGTCTTGACGTTGATGCTACAAAAATTGTATCAAGAGAAGTGGAATCATTTTTAACTGAAGAAAAATCAGCGCTAATAATTACACATCACAGTTCAATCCTTGAATCAATTAAACCGGATTATGTTCATATAATGATTGATGGTCAAATTGTTAAGACGGGGGATGGTTCTTTAATCGATGAAATCGAAAAAGACGGTTATAAGAACTACAAAAATGCAGAAGAGGTAAATAATGGCTAAAGAAAAAACACATGTAGAAGATATAGATAGGGGTGTTTTTGATAAGAAAAATGCATTTGAATATTCCAAAATTTCTGAAAAGGGTTTGACAGAATCCATTGTAAGAATGATTTCAGAAGAAAAAAATGAACCCGAATGGATGCTTCAAAAGAGACTTGAAGCTATGAAATTATTTTATGAAATAGATGATCCAGTATGGGGACCGGATTTATCCGAAGTAGTTATAGATGATATTACTTTATATGTAAAACCAAAATCTGGAGAAGAAAATAATTGGGATAATTTACCTGATAATATTAAACAGACTTTTTATGATTTAGGACTGCCAGATGCTGAAATCAAAGCGTTAGCGGGTATATCAGCACAATACGATTCAGAAGTCGTATATCATAGTGTAAAAAATTATCTAAAAGAAATGGGTGTTATATACATCAATATGGATGAGGCTGTTCACAAATACCAAACTTTATTAAAAAAATGGTTTGGTACAGCTGTAGAACCAAGTATGCATAAGTACACGGCACTCCATTACGCAGTATGGTCAGGTGGATCATTTGTATATGTTCCAAAGGGTCAATATGTTGATATTCCTATACAATCATATTTTAGATTAAATGCACCTGGTGCAGGACAATTTGAACATACCTTTATATATGTTGAAGAAGGAGCTTATGTTCACTATATCGAGGGCTGCTCTGCACCAAAATATAATGTTGTAAATGTGCATGCTGGAGCAGTTGAGCTATTTGTAAGAGAAAAAGCTCACTTAAGATATTCAACGATTGAGAACTGGTCAAAGAATATGTATAACTTAAATACAAAAAGAGGAATTGTTTGGAAAGGTGCACATCTTGAATGGGTATCTGGATCATTTGGATCTAAAGTTTCTATGCTTTATCCATCCTCAGTATTAATTGGTCAAAATGCAAAGTCTGATTTTACCGGTATTTCATTTGCAAATGACGGACAAATATTAGACAATGGAGCAAAAGCAATTCATGCAGCACCAAATACTTATTCGACTATCAATGCAAGATCCATATCTAAAGGTGGTGGAGAATGTATTTATAGGGGGCTTGTTCATTTCAAAGAAAATTCAAAAGGTTCAAAGGCAAATGTAAACTGTGAATCTTTAATGATTGATAATGAATCTGTTTCAGATACAATTCCGGTTATGATTATTGAAAATGACGAAGTAGATTTAGGACACGAAGCAAAAATCGGTAGAATTGATGATATAAAGATTTTCTATTTAATGAGCAGAGGTATTTCTGAAGAAGATGCAAAGGCAATGCTTGTAAGAGGATTTGCAGAACCTATTGCAAAAGAACTTCCAATGGAATATGCCGTGGAAATGAACAATTTAATTAATCTAGAATTAATAGGATCTATAGGTTAGGAGGGGAAATGATTAGTGTAAATAGATTGCCTCATCTGACTTGGAGACAAACTGGAGCAAATGAGGTCTTTATAGACGATATTAAAATCGAAAAGAAAAATTTTGATACGGATATAGTATCAAAGACGGCAAAAGGATTTATTGAAAATTTTAATGAAGAATTCGGCATTTCAAAAGAAATACTTGAATTAAATGAAGAATATAAAAATCATGAAGAGTATTTTGAATTTTCTGGAAATGAAGATATTAAGAGAGAATTCCATTTAAAAGAAAATCAAAATATTCTAAATGATGTACAAAATATATTTGTAAAAGAGGGAGCAGACGCGACTATTATTTTTGATTACAAATCAAGTAAAGATATAGAAGCGTTTAGGAATTCAGTAATTAGAATAAAGGCTCAAAAAAACTCGAAATTGCAAATTGTGCTAATTCAAAGATTAAATCATAAATCAAAATCATTTATCAATATGGTTTCTGAAATGGAAGAAGATGCTCATATACAACTTGTACAAATAGAAATCGGAGCATTAAAATCCTATTTGAATTATAGAGCATATATAAATGGAGAAAGAGCAGAATCGGATATTAAAACGGCGTACTTCGTAGATGGTAAAAGATATCTAGATATCAATTATCTAATCACGCATAGAGGACGTGAAACGAAATCGGATATGCTTGTAAATGGTGTACTTAAAGATAGAGCAGAAAAGAGATTTACAGGAACTCTTGACTTTAAGAGGGAAAGTACATTAAGTGAAGGAAGTGAAGAAGAATTTGTTACACTTCTAGATCCGACTGTGAAGAATAGAGCAATACCAATACTTTTAGCAAGAGAAGATAATATAGTCGGTATTCATGCAGCTTCTGCAGGAAGAATTGATAAAGATATGTTATTCTATATTACTTCAAGAGGATTTAATCACAACGAGGCTAAAAGGATAATTATTGAATCTAAAATTAAACCTATTTTAGATTACATAAAAGATGAAAAATTAGTAAATGAGATTCTTGAAGAAATAAGAGAAAGGATTAAGTAAGTATAATGGATATAACACGAATTAGAAAAGACTTTCCATTTTTTGAACAAAATATTGGCACTGTCTACTTAGATAATGCAGCGACTTCTCAAAAACCAAAGTCTGTAATTGAATCGCAAATTGAATATTATACTTATTCTAATGCGAACGCTAATCGTGGTATATATAGTCTTTCCATGAAATCTACAGAAATTTTAGATACTACTAGAGAAAAAGTTTCAAAATTTATTAATGCAAAAAGTAAAAAAAATATAGTCTTTACAAAGTCGGCTACTGAGGCATTAAATCTCATTGCGTACACTTACGGATTTAACAATCTAAATAAAGGGGATGAAATTTTAATTTCGATTGCTGAACATCATGCAAATTTGGTCGCTTGGCAATATATTACGAAGAACACGGGAGCAAAATTAGTTTATTTTTATTTAGACAAGGATTTAAACCTTGATCTTAAAGATTATAAGTCGAAATTAAATAAAAACACCAAGATAGTTGCATTTACGGGAGCGTCTAATGTATTGTCCTTTAAAGTGGAAATATCAGAAATGGTAAAAATGGCAAAAGAAGTAGGTGCAATTACCATAGTTGATGGGGCTCAATTAATTTCACATAAAAAAGTAGATGTTAAAGAAATGGACTGTGATTTCTTTGCTTTTTCTGGACATAAGATGTATTCACTTCAAGGTGTCGGGGTACTATATGGAAAAGAAGAACTACTTCATCAAATGCCCCCATTTCTATATGGCGGAGATATAATTGAATATGTCCACGAACAAAATACAAGCTTTACGAGTATTCCGAATAAATTTGAGTCTGGCACACAGAATATAGGTGCCATATATTCTCTTTATAAGGCAATAGAATATATAGAAAAAATTGGGATGGAAAATATTGAAAAAAGAGAAAAAGAGCTTACAAATTATCTATTACAAAAGATTAAAAAATTAGATTTTGTTACATTATATTATGCTAAAAATGGAGACGGGACTAGTATCGCATTTAATATTAATGATGTACATCCTCATGATGTTGCTCAAGTACTTGATTATTATAATATAGCTATTAGGGTCGGACATCATTGTGCACAACCACTTCATAGATATTTGGTATTAAATAGCTCGTGCAGAGCATCAATTGCTTTTTACAATACTTATGAAGAAATAGATAAATTTATAGATGCATTGTATAAAGTAAAGGAGGTTTTCTATGGAGATTAATCAAATATATACACAGCTTATTCGTGAACATAGTATGGAGTCGGAAAATCGAAAAGAATTAAAAGAGCGAACAGACCATCATATGGGAATTAATCCATCCTGCGGGGATGAGCTTGAAATAAATATTAAATTAAATGGCGATATCATAGAAGATGCTTCATATACGGGAATGGGATGTGCAATTTCTCAAGCTTCAGCATCTATGATGATAGATGTAATAAAGGGTAAAACTATTAAAGATGCGAAAGAATCTATTGAAGTTTTCTTAAAAATGATAAAAAGTGAAATTAGCGATGATGATGAATTATTAATTCTAGAAGATGCAGCTATTTTAAAGAGTATTTCTAAGCTACCACAGAGAGTAAAATGTGCAGTGCTTGCATGGAGAACTTTGGAAGAAATTTTATCTAATAAATAGCGAGAATATAAACTAATAAGAATATTAAAATTCAATTATGGATTTGAATTTTAAATATATTTTAAATATAGAAAAAGCATACGATACTAAATCGTATGCTTTTTGTTAATCTAAATATGTGTGTGGATCTTTAATCTTAATAATATCACCAACTTTTACGTTTTTATCGACATCCATTTTTACTATATGAGTATGATCATCATGTTCAACCAAATAACCATCTTCAAATATTTCTAATACTTTTACTTCTATATCATCTTTTATAGAAATATAGTGATGTAAAATTGGATTTCGATTTGTTTTATCAATCAATATATATTGGTCTCTAACTACAAGTATTGTGTAGTCTTTATTGTCAGTTAAGACTAAAGATTTACCATTTACCTTTTCAATTTCTTCACCAAATAACTCAGATATTTTTTCTCTTGCTTCAGTATCGCTTAGAGTATTCGCATTTTTATTATTGAAAAAGAAAGAGATAAAAATTATCACCATTGCAAATATAAAAAAAATTATAATTTTATTTAAATGCTTTTTTATCATATTAAAGTACCAAATTCATACCCTAATTCAATTAGATGGTCTATCAACGCTGGCAAAGCGTCTAAAGTTAGATATTTGTCTGCAGCATCATGCATTAAGATTACAGCTATATCTGGATTTGCAGTAAATATTGTTGATTTGTCAAAGTTATTCACCGCTTCTTGAACATTTGTCGGTCTAATAACCTCATTTGGATTATCTGAATATTCCATTTGAGCATCACCATTCATAGTATTCCAATCTATCCATACTACTCCTTCGTCTAACAAAGCTTTATCAGTCTTTTCCAAGCCGTCTTGATTCCAAGACAAATGGCCACCTGGATATCTAAAAACTCTTGTTTCAAAATTATTACCAAGTACGCCCTTTAGTGCTTTCATACTCTCATGATATTCTTCAAGTACTGCATCAGGATTTGGATTTCTATTTGGATATAGATAGTCATAATCATGAGTATAACTATGTGTAGCAATTGAATGACCTTCATCAACTACTCTGTGAATTACATCTGCTGTTTCAGGGCCAATTTTATTACCAACCATGAAAAATGTTGCATGAACTCCTTTAGATTTCAATACATCTAAAACGCCAGGGGTGATTTCATGATTTGGTCCATCGTCAAATGTTAGAAAAGCAATTTTTTTTCCTTTATAACCTTGAGTTTCAGACAATTCTCTAATTTCTTCTACTGAATATTCATAATCTCTACCGATCGGTTTTGGAGTTTCAACTCCGACTTCAGCTTTATTGTTATGATCAGTTTCTTTTTCCGTTTCTTTTTTATTTCCTTTTGAATTTTCGATAACTTCATTTAGAGATTCTATTTTTTCAGTAAGATTGTTAATTTCTTCTTTATAACTTTCGGCCTTCATTTCTTTTTTAGATTCTCTATCTTTCAACATTTTTATTTCTTTTTTTGCCGATATAGAATCTAAAAAGAAAAAAGCAGAAATAAGTAAACCTATTATTATAAATAAAATTAAAAGTACAGTTTTTCCATTTTTATTCTTTTCTATATTATCCATTTTTTATCCTTTCTTAGTACTAAATTAATTACATTTACAAGTATATATTGTATCATAATTTTGTAAAAAAAAGAATTACAATTCTGTTATTAAAAAATTTAACATTAATATATAAATTTATCGACAAATATGGGTGTAAACACAAAATTTAATATATAATATTAATTAAGGATAAAGGAGATTAGCATGAAAAATAAATTATTAATTGGTAAAGATACATATATTGATGTTTCAAAACTAAATAGACATGGATTTATAACAGGATCTACAGGTTCAGGAAAAACAGTAACTTTAAAAGTGATAGTTGAACAATTAGCTAAAAATGGGATTCCGGTATTTCTATCAGATATTAAAGGTGATTTATCAAGTTTCATTGAACCATTAGAAATGAATGAAGATATAGCTGAAAGAGTTAAATTGACAGGAATTGAAGATTATGAACCAAGAAGTTTTACTACAGAATTTTTTGATGTATTTGGAGAAAATGGTATTCCACTTAGAACGACTATTTCAGAAATGGGACCATTATTACTATCAAAAATTCTAGGGCTTAACGACACACAAAAAGGTGTGTTAAATATTGCGTTTAGTTTGGCCGACGAAAGAAATTTATTATTAATAGATATCAAGGATTTAAGAGCCGTATTAAATTTTATAAACGAAAACAAGAAAGATTTACAAAATTATTACGGAAACATTTCCACTGCATCAATTGGTGCCATTCTAAGATCCCTACTTGTAGTCGAAAAACAAGGGGGCGATAAGTTCTTCGGAGAACCCGATTTTGATATTAAGAATTTACTTAGATTAGACCAAAACGGTGAAGGGATAATCAATATTCTTAATAGTGAAAGACTTTATCAATCACCCGATCTGTATGCGATATTTTTACTATGGTTATTAGGTGAAATATTTGAAAATTTAGAAGAGGTAGGAGATCAAGAAAGACCTAAAATGATATTCTTCTTTGATGAAGCTCATCTACTATTCAATAATGGTTCCAAGGCATTACTTGAAAAGATAGAATTAATAGTAAGGCTTATTCGTTCAAAGGGTGTCGGCGTATTTTTCATAACGCAAAAAACTACGGATATACCCGATGGAGTATTATCTCAATTGAGTAATCGCATTCAGCATTCCTTGAGAGCATTTACGCCAAAAGAACAAAAAGAAGTAGCAGCTATAGCCAACTCATTTAGACAAGATGACAGTATGGATTTAGTAGAAGAAATTTCAAACTTAAAGACGGGTGAAGCCATAGTTTCAGTATTAGATAAAAATTCAATCCCAACTGTAGCAAAAAAAGTTACTATTTCGCCACCATTATCTAAAATAGGCGTTGCAAATAAAATGAATATTCAAAAAACTATCAATATGTCACCATTATTGGATAAATATGCAAACTATATTGATAATATAAGTGCTTTTGAAATTTTGGAAACAGAAAAACAAGAGAGATTAAGACGCTTGGAATTAGAAGCTCAAGAGGCACAGTTATTGAAACAAGAAGAAAAACGCCAAAAAGAAATTGCTAAAGAAGAGCAAAGAAGAAAAAACAAGACTTCAATTTTTGAGAGATTTACAAATAATGTGATCGGTTCAATTGGAAGATCGATAGGAAGAGAAATAACGAGGGGAATATTTGGCACGAAAAGAAGATAATATTAGCGTGTGAGCGATTTTATAAATTGTAGAAATTTTTTATGATTTTTTATATAATATAGGATTATAAAAGGAGATATTATGAAAAATACAAAATTATTATTACTCTTTTTGGCAGTATCGATATTAGTCGTTGCCTGCAATAAGGTGACCGAGGAAGAGAAAACAGTTGAAGACGATAAATTCACTTATGTAGATAATGGCGGGATATTTGTCGACAATAAAGGTCATGCCGTACCAAAATCTGAAATAAAAGGCAAGAAAATAGTTAGATGGTATACGGAACCACTTTGTCCATATTGTCTAAATCTTGAAGCGAAAACTAAGGACTATATAATGGACGTTCAAGGAGATACTACTTTAATTAAATATATTCCGTTGTCTTTTTTAGGTAGTCGAGGAGTTGAGGGAGAAGTAACTTATTCAGATGTTATATCCTCAATGGTACTTTCAATTGCAGAAAATGATCCTCAGGTGGTAGGCAAATTTATGCATACGGTACTTACCAATGAATTTATAGACGCGATACAAAAAGAAAAAGATCAGGACGCATACATCAGAAAGGCGTATACAGATGTGGGTGGAACGAAATTAAAAGAAGTTGAAGAAGACATGAAGACTTTAATGGAAGTAGTTAAAAAAACTACTGATTACACGAGAAACGATAAAGAGCTCGCAAAAAAAACGCCTAATGGAAATCTTACAGTTCCAATTCTTTGGGTAGAAGGGGAAGAAAAAACAATTGACGTATCATTAGACCAAGATTTTAGACCATTATTTGAAGAAAAGTTGAAATAATAAGATATTTATATGTAGAATGTAAAAACACCAGATTTTGTGTTCAAGTCAAAATCTGGTGTTTTTATGAATCCGTATATTTTATATAGATATTGAATTAAAAAAAATAATATTAAAATGTCAATTGATATTATTATTAATTTGTAATTTTAATTCCATATGGAGTTATAACACCATGTTGCTGTGCTTCGTACATAGTTCTAATAGCTACACCATCTATACTACTTATTTCATAATTTAAATCTTTTGAAAAATCGTACTTATCTATTATAGTTACGTTTCCGTAATTATGTTTACTCCAGTGAAACTCATGAATTGAATAGAATAAGTCTCTTTGTACTACTGTGCCTGAATTTGGAAAAACTCCTTTACCGCTTGTAGAAGATTGTTGTACTATATTTTTATACACTGGTGATTGAATAACTCTTCTTCCGTTATAAGGGACATATAAAGAGTTGTAGGAGGTATTGTCTCTAGCGTGAGTTAATAATTCTGCAGACAATACATATCCTTGTGCGTTAAACCAAGAAATTACAGCACTTACGGCTGTAGAATAGATAGCATTGGAACAGCTCGTGTGTTATTTTGTAAAGAATAATTTTCTTGGTTACTGTAGTTTTTATATTCGTTGATTTGCTCATTTAAATTTTTAATAATAGAATTGATTTGAACAATTTGTTTATTGTTTAAGTCTTCTGAAACTAGTATATTTTCGTAATAGTCTATAGATTTATTCAATTCATTTATTACGTTTGTACCCATATTTGTTAGTCTAGAGTTGTCAAACATATGTGACAAGAAAGCAATCTGATAATATTTCCAAAAGGGCATACTTGTTCTAAACGAACAATGCTTATTTCTTGTCAAGGGGAAAAGCGAAGCGTACCTTGACTGGAA
>JAEZZB010000027.1 GCA_023442495.1 Bacillota bacterium | reverse complement strand
TCTAGATAGGTTATTTCTTGTGGTTTTGGATAAATCTTATATTCATCTTTGTTTTCTACTTCATCTACTGAATCAAAATTATTTGATAGAATCGTATATACATTCCGTGATGAATTATCTTCTGATTCTAAAATTATAACTACTTTTTCTTTATATTCTGGTAACACTGTCACTGAAGCATTTTCTTTACCTTTAGCTTCGACATTTGCTATATTTTCTTCTTCAATGGCAAATTGACGATTTCTATCAAAATCAGCTTCAATTAATTCATTATTTACTTTCAACTCTTCTAATAAAGCTGATGAAAATTGTTCAAATTGTGTATTTGCTGTGAATAATTCTAATTCAGTTAATCCAACACAGTATTTTGCACCTCTACCATTATCTCCAGCTTTATTTGTAAATGTAAATCTAATACCTGTTGCTGAAACAGGACTGAATTTATATTCATATTTAGTTACATTAGGAGCATTTGTTGGATTTGGTGTTCCTGATGTTTCGTTAAAGTCAATTGCTGTCCAATTAGTTTCACCATCTGCTGAGTATTCTATTACCACTCCTTCAGGTAAACTAGCTGACCATGTATCTCTATAGTAATATAAATCTGCTTTGTAAAGTACTTGTGCTGTAGCAAATGTAAATGTTAGTGTAGCTTTATTTCTATTTGCATTAGCACTATCATAGTTTGTCCATACACTTGTATTTGGACCACTTTGTACTGTTTTGAAATTTCTGTCGCCATCTACTATAGCTAATAAACTATCTGATTGTAAATCTTGTGGTATATCTTGAGTCAACGTTAGATAGTTTGGAGCAATATTTGTATTGCCCTCTTGTACAACTGCATCAGCTATTCTAATACTTGCTGTAACATTAACTTCTTGACCAAATATATTAGCTGTACCATTTACAATATATGTGCCTAATTCTTTATATTTTTCTGTATCTTGTTCTTCCCATACAACTGGATAAGAAGCATCTAGTACTTTACCTTCTTTTGTTACAATAGGTCTGCTTGCTGGAAGTTCAACTTCACCAGATCCTTTTGGTTGAGATGTTGAGTAATTTAATAATGCTCCAACTTCGTCAATTACAACTACAGTAGTTTTAACTGATACACCTAAACCTTCTAATGCACCATTTACTGTATATACGCCTTCTACAGATGTATCAAATGTTTCCCATGATACATTTACTAATTCATCCTCTTTATTTTCATAATGAACAGTTACTTGTTTTGCTAAATTAGGTACTGTACCAGCCTTAACATAGTAAATTTGTGGTGTTGAATAAGCTACTGGTCTATCTTCATCATTTTCAGAAACTGCTTTTGTATTTACTGTAATTGAAGCTTGTTCTAAACCTTCAGATGTAGCTGTAACTGTAAATTCTCCACCTGATTTTGTAGATTGAACGATAGCTACAAGTTTACCAGATAAAGCTTTTCTCTTACCACTATTATATGGTTCATGATCTGTTTGATCACCATTATCTAATGCTAAAAGTTTTCCTTCACCAGAAACTTCTACATTAATTGTATTTCTTGCATTTGCAACTAAATTATCATTACTATCTTCTACATCAATTGTGATATATGATAAATCTTTACCATCTGCATCGATTATATCTCTATCTGCTTCTAATGTTAATTTTGAAGCTTTATCAAATGTGCTTACTACATTTCTACCATATGTTTCATCGATCACTTCACCATCAGCATTGTATGCAACAGCTTTTAATGTTCCATCTTGATATGGTACATCCCATCTTAGATATAGATTTTCATATTCTGTTGAAGATTTGTCTTCGCCAGTATAAATTTGATATGAATATCCATTAGCTTTTTCTACTACATCAAAGGTCTTCTTGCCTAATGAAGTTTCTTGATTACTATCTTTAGCTGTAAAGAATAATTCTACGGATCTTGCATTACTAAATACATTAACTCTTACTTTACCTTCTGAGTTTTTATTTACAACATCACTATGCCATGCTGGAAGTATGTGTAATGTTGTAGTGTCTTGATCCCATTGTGATTTGTAGAAATAGTATCTATCTTTTGGCAATCCTGCTGTATCAACTATACCAAAGTATGAAGATTTTGGAGATGGCCATGTTGTAGCAGCACCAGGGTTAATCTTATTGTAATTTGTTGGTTCTCCAAGATAGTCAAATCCTGTCCAAATAAATTCACCAGCCATAAAGTCTCTCTTAGCAATTGCAAGCCAAGCTTCAGCTGATTTATGTCCCCAACCTACTGCTTTAGTATCATATGATGTATATAATCTATCTGATGTTTCATTTTCAGTTGAATAAATTCCTCTTGAATTTATGGCTGAAGATGTTTCAGAACCATATATTGACCAATCTGGATAGTTTCTATGATAATTATCATACCAACCACCATCGGAATAGTTCATTCCAACGGTTCCATTTTTTTCAGTTAGAATTTGACCAAATTGTTTAGATTCATTCCAATTAGCCTTAAATTTATTATCTCCAATTGTTACAAATATTTCTGTATCAATTTCCTGTATCCAATCTGTTATTTTTGCTAAAATTTGTGGATAATTTGAATATGGACCTGAATTTCCTTCCATAACTTCATTACCTGTTGACCACATAATGATAGCTGGGGAGTTTTGTCCTCTTTGTACTGTTTGTTTTGTTACAAATTCAGCCCAAGTTTGATTACCTTCAGCTTTTCCTAAAATTTCATTTGAATTGCTTACATTAACGTTAAACCATTTTGCAAAGTCGTTATAGTTACCATTCTTTGCAGATACCCATGTGTCAAACATTTCATCGATAATCATCATACCTTCTCTATTTGCGATTTCGATTAATTCATCTGCTGCTGGGTTATGAGTAACACGAATTGCATTTACACCCATTTCTTTTAAGATTTCAACTTGTCTTTCAATAGCTCTATAGTGAGCAGCTGAACCTAAAGAACCTTGGTCATGGTGCATACTTACACCTTTAAGTTTCATATGTTCACCATTTAGGAAGAAACCTTCATCTGGGTCTTGTCTAATTGTTCTATAACCAAATTCATTTACAACTTGATCAGTAGCTTTCCCGTCTACTAAAACAGTTGTAACTGCTTCATATAAGAATGGTGATTTTAATCCCCAAGGTTTTACACCATTTACTTTTAAATCATTTGTAAATTCTACTGTTTTACCTGGTGCAACTGATAAAGCATCAGTTGTTGATGTTTGTACAACAGTTTGAGATTCTTTTTCTCTTATTTCTTGTTTAACAGAAACTTGTTTAGCTTCACTTTCACTATTTACTACTTTAGTTACTATATGAGTGTCAATATTTCTGCTTTCAAATTGTTCATCAATTTTAGGAGTTGTAATACTTACTCCATATCTATCAACATATACTGGATTTGATATAGTTAAATGTACGCTTCTATAAATTCCGCTACCTGAATACCATCTACTTGATGGGAATTGATGATCTACTTTTACCGCAAGTAAATTTTCTTTTCCAGGTTCTATGTAATCTGTTAAATCGAATGCAAATGGTGAATAACCATATGGATGAGTACCAATAAGTGTTCCATTAATATAAATGGATGCATTCATATAAACTCCGCCAAAATCTACTACAAATCTCTTGCCTTCTAGATTTTTGCCTATGTTTATTGTTTTTCTATACCAACCAATTCCACCTAATTTATATCCACTTTCAGCTTCACCGCTTGTTGTATATGGCAATGTTAAGCTGTAATCATGTGGTAAATTAACAGTTTCCCAACTAGATGTATCAAAATTTAAATTTTGAGCACCAGAAAGATCCCCGTAATGGAATTTCCAGTTTTCATCAATATTAGATCTTCCTAAAGTTAAATCTAAATTATCAAAACTAGTTCTAACCTCTTCGCCCACTATTGTAGTATTTTCTAGTGGATCATTTTCATTCGCAAAAACTCTTGCATT
The DNA here is from genome assembly GCA_023442495.1 of Bacillota bacterium. Taxonomy (GTDB): domain Bacteria; phylum Bacillota; class Clostridia; order Tissierellales; family Peptoniphilaceae; genus Helcococcus. Next base: position 1,803 of record JAEZZB010000027.1, on the reverse strand, counting down.
TGTAAGAATCGGTAATAACATTACAAATGCTAAAGCTAACGATGACCAACGAATGTAATAACGCTTCATTCTTTCCCTCCAATTATTCTAATATAATTATTATATGTTAAAAATTAAATATGCTCAACGATTTCAATAAGAAATATTATAAAATTAAATATATTAAATATTTTATAAAAATATTTAAAACATTTAAAACGTCGATAATTAGCTAATTTAATGTGTTTGTTCGATTTTTTTACTTATAAAACGAAAGATTAATTAGAATTTTTAAAACTCATGAAAGCGTTTTCGTTAGTATGGTTATAACCTTTACAAATATTTTACAAAAAATATTAAAAATATTTATTATTTAAAAAAAGATGATTAATCAAAACTTCAATTAATCATCTTAAAATCACTTTATTAATTTATATCAATATATTTTCCAATAAATTCAAATACTTGATTCCAATATTCATCATTCAAGTAGTACATTACATCCCCATGTCCTGCGGTATCAGTCTTTATAATTACTCTATCTCCATTTACTTTAGCTTCATACAACTCTTCAACCATTTCAAATGGTATAAAATCATCATCCCTACTATGTATAAACATTATTGGTCTATCTGATTTTGCTACCTGTTCAATTGGTGAAGGACTTTTCAAATCATAATCAGCTCTCATATTTGTAAGTATATTAGCAATATTTAACAATGGAAATGATGGAATATTAAATCTATACTTAAGTTCGCTTTTAAATATATTCCAAGGGCTTGTATATCCACTATCTTCGATAAATATTTTAACATTATTTTGTAAATTCTCTCCAGATAAATTCATTGTTGTAGCTGCTCCCATTGAAACCCCATGAATTACAATATTGGCATTTGAATTATTCTCTATTATCCAATCAATCCAAAGTTTCATATCTTCCATATCCAAAGTTCCCATACCTATATATTCGCCTTCAGACCTTCCAGAAGCTCTAAGATCAGGAAGTAAAATATTAAAACCTTTTTCATAATAAAATGGTGCAAAATCATACATATTTTCATTATCAGCTCTATAGCCATGAATCAATATAACCCAATTATCGCTATCATTAAAATGTACTTTAGAAAATAGGCTTAACCCATCATTGGTAACAACCCTATATATTTCACTTGGATTCATCTCTTTAAATGACGAAGTTGAAGATTTTATAATTTCCTTATTCATATCAACGACACTTATTTCATCAGAATCACTACTTTCATCATCTATAACCTCATTTGCAGCAACTCTATTACCACCATCTCCACTTCTAGAAAGCCCATAATTAAATAAATAATTTGAACCAGCAAATAATCTGATAGTTATCAATATAATGACAGCAAGAAAAATGCTTAAAATAATCTTTTTAGTCTTTTGTTTCATAATCACCTCTTTTTCATGAAGTTCATAATATAAACAAAATGTGTGAAAATTATGTATTTTTAATTAAATTCTTTTGGCTCATCAATTTCTATTAAAGAAGAATTTACCTCTATCTATCACTATCAGCACCATATCCATGCAACAAAATTACCAAATTATCACTATTATTGAAAATTATAATGGCATTTTATATTTTCACACCTTCATGTTGAGTCGGATCAAGTCCTACATCATAAATTAAAACACAAAAAAACGGTAAAATAAATTACCGTTTTTGCTATTTGGCGACTACCTACTCTCCCAGGACGTCTCCATCCAAGTACCATCAGCGTTGAAGGACTTAACTTCTGTGTTCGAGATGGGAACAGGTGTATCCCCTTCACTATTGTCACCACATATTTA
>JAEZZB010000016.1 GCA_023442495.1 Bacillota bacterium | reverse complement strand
ATAGAAATTTCTGATGAAAAAATTATTTTTCTAGATATTGCATTATTAATCGAATTTATTAGAGATGAAAAATGGAATATTCACCTTGACGAAATTTGGCTAGTATATGTTGATAGAAATCTTCAATTTGAAAGATTGAAAAAGAGAAATAATTTTAGTGAAGAAGAAGCAAATATTAGAATAGATGCTCAAATGAAAATAGATGAAAAAATAAAATATGCCAATTTTATTTTATACAATGATAGAAATTTAGAATATCTTTATGAGCAGATTGATGAAAGGTTAAAAATATATGAAAGTAATTAAGAGATTACTGGTACTATTATTAATAATAATTATTATATTATTTGCATTGGGATATTTAATATTATTTGCAACAGTTAAAGATAATCATAAACCATATATTGAATTTATTGAAAAGTATTCACAAGAATATGGAGTTGAAAAAGAATTAGTTGCATCAGTTATTAAGGCTGAAAGTGGATTTAATTCGGAAGCGAAATCTCATGCAGATGCAAAGGGATTAATGCAAATAACTACTGATACTGGTGAGTGGATAGCAAATAGATTAGGTGAAGAATATGAAGATGAAAATCTATATGATCCCGAAACAAATATTAGATATGGCGTTTACTATTTAGATTATTTAATTAATTATTACAAATCCGTAGATTACGCTGTAATGGCATATAACGCAGGATTTGGTAATGTTGATTTGTGGATAAAAGAGGGAATATTAACAGGTGATGTAAAAGATTATGAAAATATCCCATTCTCAGAAACTAGAAATTATATAAATAAAGTAAAAAAACAATATTATTTAAATAAGGAAATATACGATATTTACTATAAACCAGAAAAAGATAGTAGATGGCTAATAGCTTGGAATTTATATAAGACATTTATATTAGATTTATTTTAATTTAATATACAAAATGAATGGACATTACTTATGATTTTAGAGTAATGTCCATTTTATCTATTGTAACTTTTAGTCGACAAGATGATTATTTTAATATATATTCATAAATACAAAAAAAAACGTTTAGTTTATGATATAATATAGTGGACTATAAAGTTATATATTAATCAAAAAAGGAGAGTACATATGGTGTTTAAAAAAACATTTAAACAAGGGTATCATATCCATAGTCATAAGGAATTGAGCCGAGGAAATAAGTACATAGAAATGCCAACACCAGATATTATTAAGTTACCAATGTTACAACACATCGGTACACCTGCAAATCCTATTGTTGAAGTAGGAGATTATGTAAAAGTAGGTCAAAAGATAGGAGAAAAGGTAGGGGCTATTTCAGCAAATGTGCACTCAAGTGTATCAGGCAAGGTTGTAAAAATTGAAAAGTCTTCTGCTACACGTGGAAATACAGTTTGTATATTTATCGAAAATGATCATAAGGACGAATTAGCTTATGAAGTTATGAATAGAGATTATACAGCTATGTCAAATGAAGAAATCATTAATATTATTGATGAAGCCGGCATAACAGGTTTAGGTGGAGCATCATTCCCAACATCTATAAAATTGACACCAAAAGAACCAATTGAAGATGTAATTATTAATAGTGCTGAATGTGAACCATATTTAACATCCGACGATACAATGATGAGAAATTTCTCAAAGGATATTGTAACAGGATTAAAAATAGAAATGAAAGTGGTGAATGCAAAAAGAGGATATATTCTTATTGAAGATGATAAACCTCAAGCAATCAAAGCGATGCAAGAAGCTGTAGCTAATGATTCAAATATTACTATTGTAGTTGCTAAAGCTAAATATCCACAAGGTGATGAAAAAAGAGTTATACAAGTTGCAACTGGGAAAGTAGTACCTTTTGGACAATTACCAGCAGTTGTAGGTTGTGTTGTATCAAATGCGACAACTGCATATTCAATAGCTCAAGCAGTGGTACATAATAAACCTTTATACGAAAGAATAGTAACATTCTCAGGTGAAGCAATGAAAGAAAAATTAAATGCTTTAGTGAGATTTGGAACACCTTTATCATCTGCGATTGAATATGTAGGTGGAATGGATAAAGCTGTGTCTAAATTTATTCTAGGTGGGCCAATGATGGGTATTGCATTAGAAAATTTTGAAATACCTCTTGAAAAACCAACAAATGGAGTATTGGCGCTTTCGTTGGAAGAAAGTGAATATCCAGATCAAGAACCTTGTATTAAATGTGCAGCATGTGTTGAAGCATGTCCAGTATATTTACAACCATTCAATTTGGAACAATTAATTAGAAATGGTGAAATAATGGAAGCAAAAGCTAATGATTTAATGGCATGTATTGATTGTGGATTATGCTCATATATTTGTCCGTCACATATACCACTTGTTGAAACTTTTAGAGAAGGTAAGAGACAAGTAAGAGAATTACAATTGAAAGATAAATAGGAGGAGATATGAAAAAAAGATTAACATTGTCAACAACACCTGCTCCTCATATTAGAACAAAGAAAAACACGCAGACTATAATGCTTGATGTAGTTATCGCTATGTTACCAGCTTTAGCAGCATCAATATATTTCTTTGGAATGAGATCATTAGCACTTGTTTTAGTAACAGTTGCAGCATGTGTATTATCGGAATTTGCGATACAAAAAGCACTCCATAAAAAAGTAAGAGTTAGAGATTTATCAGCTGTAGTAACAGGTATGTTGCTTGCGTTTAACTTACCAGTTGAATATCCATATTGGATGGCGATAATAGGTGGTATATTTGCAATTGTTGTAGTAAAAGAATTATTTGGCGGAATTGGTCAAAACTTTATGAACCCAGCATTAGCTGCAAGAGTATTTTTGATGATTAACTGGCCAGCACAAATAGGAACTTTTACATATGACGGAGTTGCAGGAGCTACACCACTTGGTGGACGTCCAACATCACTTATGGACTTGTTTATAGGGAATATACCGGGAACAATTGGTGAAGTTTCAAAAATTGCTATACTTATAGGTTTAGCTTATATGTTATACAAGCAAATAATTAATTTAAGAATGCCAGTTGTTTATATAGCAACATCAGCAATATTATTTTATGTATTAAAATATGATTTATATGATACACTATATCAAATATTATCAGGTGGTATTATTTTAGGTGCTGTATTTATGCTAACTGACTATTCATCATCTCCAATGTCACCAAAAGGACAAATTTTGTATGCAATTGGTGCAGCAATTTTAACAGTAGTTATTAGATTATATGGTGGATATCCAGAAGGTGTATCATTTGCAATTATAATAATGAATGTTTTAGTTCCTACAATTGATAAATATATTAGACCACATGTATTTGGTGTAAATGTAGGAGGCAATAAATGAAAAAGACTAGTTCAATAATCGTTTTAATTTTAGTAATTGCCTTAGGAATAGGATTAATATATGGAACAAGTAATTTACTTGCATCCGTTGAAGAAAAAGAGGGTGGATCTGTAAGTGAATATAGTGATGTTTATCCAGATGGTAAGGAATTTATTCCTATAGAAGTTGAAGGTGACAATGAATTTAATAAGATTTTAGAAGTTACAGACGGTTCAAATGTAATAGGTTATGTATTTGATGCAATTACAGCTGGATACGGTGGAGATGTGAATTTCAGAATTGGAATATCAAAAGAAGGAATAGTTCAAGGTTTCCAAACAATTTCTCATAATGAAACTGAAGGTTTTGGTAAGAAAATAGAAGATTCTGAATTTATAGATGGTATTAAAGATGTAAATCTTTCAACCGGAGCTGTAAGTTTTGGAGCTGGAAATAAAGATAATGGCGAAATAGTAGCTATATCAGGTGCAACCATTACTACAAAAGCTATTACTGATGAATTGATAAAAATAGTAAATACACTTTCTAAAATTGATGAAAACATTCAATCAGTAGAAAAAGAAATTCCATATTATGCAAATAAATGGCAAGAACTTTTCAAAAATGCTCTTCATATATTTTCATTTGAAGAATTTATGGATAAAGATATTTATAATGAAAACTTTAATAGAATTATAAGAGTTAAAAATCAACAAGGTGAAGTAGACTCCTATATTCTACAATTATCACAACAAGGATTTGGGGGCACAATCAATTCATTAGTAAGGGTATCAACAGATTATAGAATATTTAATATTGCATTTGGCGAATTTAACGAAACTCCAAATTATGGAGCTTATGCTGATACAGATGAATATAAAGAATTTGTAAAGGGAATTAATTTAGATAAAAATTTAATTACAAAATCAATTAAATTACTTAAAAATCCAAAACACGAAAAAGATTTATTATTAATTTCTGGAGCGACAGTTACATCTCAAGCATTGAAATCATCATTAGATGCAGCAATAGAAGGTCTTGTTAAATTTGATAAAATAAAAAATGATGATAGCAAATATGAAGCGATTAATTTTGATGAATTACTTGCAGACAATGCAGGAGGAAATAATTTAACATATGACCATACAGGATTTTATGTAGACGAAACAACACCAATTGAAGTTGGTTCAAATGATATAGTTAAACAAGTATCGGAAGCTAAAATTGATGGTGAAGTCGTAGGTCATATATTTGATTTATCGACTTCTGGATTTGCAGGAAATATAGAATTTGGTGTATTAATAGATAATGATAGTAAAATTAAACAAATCGTAATTTATAATCATAATGAAACTGAAGGATTTGGTAAAGTGATAGAAGATACATCATATCAAAAATCAATAATTGGTAAAGATTTGAAATCTATAGATATATTCAAAGCTGGTGATAATATTGATAATATTTCAGGTGCGACATATACAACTGATGGAATGGTAAATGCACTTAATGCATTATTAGAATCGTATAAAGGCTTATAATAGGGGGTTAATATGAAAAAACATTTAGATAATATTTTAATCGATAATCCTGTATTAGTAAGAAGTTTTGGTTTTGTTTCAATACTTGCAGCAAGTACTACAGTTAAAGGTGCATTGTTAATGACTTTAGCTGTAACAGCAATAATGATTTTAACAAGTTTAATAGTTTCTTTATTTAAGAAGTTAATTGACGAAAAATTTGAAGATATTATATTTTTAATATTGATAGCAGCATTTTCTGTAGTTGCAACACTATTATTAGAATTCTATTATCCAACAACAGTGCCAAATATGGGATTATCAGTATCACTTATAGCAGTAAATTCACTTTTACTTCATAGATTACAATCTCATGCAATTGGTGAGAGTGTAGGTAATGCAGTAATTGGTGCAATCATGGATGGAATAGGATATTTATTAGTAATAGTTGTTATGGCAATCTTCAGAGAATTATTGGGAATGGGGACATTACTTGGTATAAAAATTATTCCAAAAGAATTAACTATTCCTACATTTGCAACACCAATTTTTGCATTTATAATTTTAGGATTGTTAATTGCATCTAATAATTGGTATACAAGAAAAACAAAACTTGGGAGGGCTAGAAAATGACATTGATTCAAATAATTATAGCTACAGTTTTGGTAAATAATGTTATTCTAAATCATTATATCGGAATAAATCCAGCTATTGCAGCTTCAAAAAATCATGAATATACAGTTACAATGGGCCTTGCGATAATGTTCTTAATGACAATATCGACACTATTTACAAAAATTGTAAATGATTATATTCTAGATCCTAACTCTTTAGGAAATTTTAAAATATTTGCATTTGTAATTGTTATAGCATTGGTAATATTCATTGCAGATATAGTATTAAAAGGCATAATGAAAGAAAGATACACAAAAATGACAAATTTCATGCCTATAGTAGTAATAAATAATCTATTTTTAGGTGTGGCTTTGCTCGTAATTAAAGATGGTTTAGGACTTGTTGAAACTATAGTATATTCTATAGGGGTTTCACTAGGATTTATATTAGTTTCTATTTTAATTTCATCAATAAATTACAAATATAGATATGCAAATATGCCTAGACATTTTTTAGAAAAACCTATTACTTTAATAGCAATTGGGCTTATAGTATTAGCATTTTACGGGTTTTCAGGATTAGTATAGTATAATTAAAGAGATGAGAAATCATCTCTTTTAATTTATCTTTAAATAGTTTAATAATTTCTTTTATAGTATAATTAATAGAAAGTAATTAAACTAATGAAATGGAACATTTCAAAAGGAGTATTGATGAAAAAAGAAAAAGATTTTAATAGAAATGATATTAAAGATGAAAAAGATTTAAGAAAAGAACAAATGGAAAATAAAGATGAAGAAGTTAAAGAAATTCCAACATTAAATACATTGAGCATTATATTGTATTCATTTGGTCTTACATTTGTAGAGCTTCTAACTTTTGATTTGATAATTTCAGATGTAAACATTTCTCAATACAAAATGAATGTTACATTAGGATATATAATTACATTTGCAATAATATCTGCAGTTACAGTTATATATATGGCAGATAGATTTGAAAATTTTAGAGATGAATTTTTAGAATCAAAATCAAATAGAATATTTATGATGATAGGTATAGTTTCTACAATCATAATAGCTAATGTTTATTTGTCAAAGACTTTATTTAGTCTTAGTATCTTAACTATCATTATTATTGCAGCTATTATATTTATTGCAGGAAGAATAATTGAGAAAAAAGATAAACAAAAAAGAACTATAAAATAAATCTGAAATAACAATCTAGGATTTCGATGATAAGATATACATAAGAAAATATTAAAGATTTTTAATAGGCAAAAAATAGGAGATGTTTCAAAATTTAATTGAAACATCTCCTTTGCTATGTAACATGCGCATAATGCGACTTTTATGTTAATGTAATGTTTGTATATGTATTCACATAGCAGTTATCTCATCTAAGTAGTTCTTAGATTAGGGGTGAGATTAGATATATTATATTATAATTTTTTTTATTTTTCAAGATTAGATTAATTTAGCATTAAAAAACAATCTAGAGTTGTCAAACATATGTGACAAGAAAGCAATCTGATAATATTTCCAAAAGGGCATACTTGTTCTAAACGAACAATGCTTATTTCTTGTCAAGGGGAAAAGCGAAGCGTACCTTGACTGGAATAGCATTGTTTGTAACATTATGTAGCCCTTTTGAAATAGTTCTCTACTATTTCATTCGGTGTCTTAAAACCTAACACTCTTCTTGCTATATTATTTGTTCTTACACTATATCTTCTAAATGCTTTATACATTTCTTCT